>NZ_JBFTND010000002.1:0-137971 GCF_056397305.1 Cupriavidus sp. 05N40 | reverse complement strand
CACGCGGGGCCATGGCCGCAGATGGTGCAGCATGGCGATCTGCGGCAACCGGGCCAAGGTTGCGGCTCACCGGAAGCGGCTCAAGGAGCGGGCACTCGGCTGAGGTGATGGGTGACCTCGGCTGGGCTGGGCCGACAGGCCCGATCCGGCCACAAGGTGACCGATTTTCTGTTTGAACGGTTACTCGGTGAAGACAACGAGGACTTACTTGAACGAGTTCGGCTGCCTGTTGCGGCCGCTCACGCGTCCTTCAGGGACTGGCGGAAGCGTGTCCGGCAGCCGACATCACAGCGCTGATTTCGGATGCCTTTTCAAGGGCCGGCGCGCCCAGTCATCAAAGCCATCGGCTACCAAACAGTTTCTGCCTACCGCCCTACGCGCAGTCAGTGGACGCGTCGGCCGAAATGCAAAGCGCCGAATCTAGTGGGCCAGCCGAGATCTTTCCGCGACCGCCAATCTGATTTGTGGGATCACGATGCTCTCGAGGCCCGCGACACCATGGCCTTGCGCCCAGATTTCCTTATCGACCGCAGCAAAGAATGCCGGAGTACCGCGAGCGCGAAGAATGGGTTTCCCGTTAGGCCGGTCTCCAGCGGCCCAAGCGAGATGTTCAGGAAGATCCTTGCTCCGGACGTTAGAGTTAAACCCGCCGAGGCTGATCTCGACGTACTCGATCTGGTGGAATTCCGGCAGCGACTTCCGCATTATGTCCATAGAGCCAAAGTACTCGGCTTTGTAGCCACGGCATGCCACGCAGTTGTTTGCTCCAAGGTAGACCAGACTAATGCGTGACCCTGCCACCACATGCAGCGGACCAGACGACGGATAGCGCCCTACTCCACCTACACTAGGCGCGACGTTGGACGCTATCGCAGAGACTTCTTCTGTGGAGAGCCGAGTCATCCGAATGGCGGCGTGCTTTCCGTTTGCGCCATCAAATGTTCCTTCGAGGCTCTCTTCGCCTGACCGCAGAGATACTACGATTCGAGAGCCGGCATTTGTGACAAATGAAATCTGCAATCTGTCGCCGGTGAATCGCGCGTCAAAGTCCGTTACCTGCGACAGCGTCTTAGCATCGATCCAGCCATACCGGATATCACCCACCCGGATCTTCCCTGACTCTGCAGAGGCGTCCACAATTCGAAGCAGTCGCTCTCTTTTCTCTCCTTCGACCACAACCAACCAAGTACCATCGAGGGTCTCGCCGATCTGGTCGGCGCCCTTTGCCGTCGATGGCAGCAGTACCAAAGTGGCTCTGATGAATTCTCGGCGGTCCATTTCTTCCCCCTTGGCGCTGAAGCGACAGATCAAGTATGAACCCCTCGTCAATCTCTAGCCATCCGGACACCCCTTCTGTCCGGCGGGGAAGATGCGGGTAGCTCCGGGGCCAGGCTGCGCGACCGTTTCGCAAGCGCTGGATGATGTCCGAGATGGGCTCGGGCACGGCCGTTCACCAATGGCGGGCATCTTTCGGCTGAGGATTCAACCGCTCGACAACAACCGTCCGATGCGGACGTCGGGCGTCCCGACCTAGACACTTGCGAGAATCCACATGATTCAAATGAGTCAACCCGAAGACGTGCCCCACGCGTTTCAGACTGCTTGGAACAGCCACGACATGCAGTCCCTCGGCGCGTTGTTCCATGAGAATGCGACATTTGTGAACCGGTTCGGGCACTACGTGCGCGGCGTCGAGGCGATTATCAAGCTGCATGCGCCCATCCACGCAACTATCTACAGCGATTCCACGCTGGATAACGAACTGATCGACGTGATCCCCATCGGCGACGATGCGGCGGTCATTCACTTCTGGAGCCGCCTCACGGCCGGTGCGGCTCATCCGGCGGGCCCGCACGCTGTCGACACGCTGATCCTTGCCGTGCTGACGCGACAGGTTGGCAAGTGGCGAATCAAGGCGCTCGAGAATGTCACCCTGACGAATCCGCGCACGGGAGAAGCCGTCTTGAGAGACGACCGGAGTCCTTGATCGAGCCGCAAAGCTGCTTTCACGACGCACGAGGTTGTCTCGCTTGCCGGCTATCAGGCCCAAGAAGTAGCTCGCCCCGGACAAGGCCGGGGCGAGCTACCGATTCATCCGCCGCCGGCCCGTCTGCCCGTCTGCGATCAGATAGCCGGTTGCACCGCCATCCACCTCTCCTCATTGCTTGCCGCCGCCACTTGTTTGCCAATTGAATCGCCCAGGCGCGTGGCATCGGCGTAGATGGTGTCATGCTTCATTTCGGACACGCCATGCACGCCCGTCCCTGCGGCAGCGGCGACCGCCACGTGTCCGGCTATGGCGCCCACGCCAGCGGTCTCGGCAATGCCCGGGATATGACCACTGTCGGCATTGGCGACAAAGCTCTGCAGCGGCACCGGCGCGCCGTTGGCCGGCTTGTAAGAGATGCGCACCTGCACGCCGACCTCGCTCTTGCCGGCGCCAAGGCCGACCAGCAGTCGACGACGGCTAGTGCCTTCATCGATCTTGCGGAAGTCGCCTTCCACGATCAGCGCGTTGGCATTGGCCGGTGCAGGGGCGTCCGAGCRCACAGCGTTCAGGCCCTGCCCACGCAGCGTGCGCACAATCTCGTTGGCCACCTGTTCGCGTGCCTCGGAAGCCTCCTGCGATTGCTCGCCGGCAGCCGAGCTTCCTGTGGCCATCGTCTTCACCTTCTGCATGAAGCCACCGTCAAGTCGTACCTGACCGGCATCGGCGCTAAACGCATGCACGTAGATGACATCGGCCTGCACCGTCTGCAGCAGGCCAGGACGGCTGATGTCGGTGACACCGGCATTGGCGTAGCCGGCCGTCAGCATTGCGCCCGTCGCGAGAGCGGCAATGGCCAGGCGCTTGATCTTGGTGGCAGTGGTTTGGAGAGTGGTGGGCATCTTGAATCCTTCAGTTTGTCGATGCGCTGCGGCGCGGTGAACAGAGTATGGAAAACGGCGGCGTCGTAAGCCAGGCAGGAATTATTTCGTCCGATGTCACGGCCTTCGGCGCGGGTTGCGAGGTCGGACATGAACGCTCACACGGCGCCAATGCTGTGACCTCGCGGTCTCAGCGCACAACGTAGATGGGACGAGAAGCGACGTAGACGGTACGCCGGCTGGCCTTCACGACCACCGCCGGCAGCGGCGCTACGGCCACGTACACCACCTTCGGTGCAGGCTTGATAACCACTACTGGCTTCACGACCACTGTCGGCGCGGTCGTCACCGCAACCGTCGCCCGGGCGACATGAACGGGAGCCGGAGCGACCACCACGGTCGAGGCAGACGCCTGGCCGCTGGCCAACAGCATCACGGTGCCGGCAACGGTGCCAAGGAARCGGGAGATTCGAGAGAAGCGCGAGGTCATCACAAGTCCTTCAGTTTCAGTTTCGGTTTCAGCCAGCCGGTGCGGCGCGGCGACGGACCGAACTATAGGTCGGGGACTTGTGAATCTCGCGGTGGAAAACATGTCACGGCGTTACACGATCGCGGCGTCGAACAGCCGCGCGGATTCACGGCCGGATGCGATGGACATTGGCGTCTGTCCTGCACCCGCCATGGTTCCACGACCCATGACATGGGCCGACATAATTGCCGCATGGCGCCCTCCCCGACCGACTCCTACAGTTGGCTCACCGACGCAGCAACGTCACCGCTCAACACACAGGACGATCATGGAAAACCTCCACAAGATAGCGCTCTTCGCCACGGTCATCGTCGTGRCCGCCTCACTGGTAGAAGCCTTCTTCCTGGCACGCAAGGCGCGTCAGGGAGGCAAGGACTACCCCTGGCACGAAATGGGCCTGTCGCTGGCCGACATGGCCGGCCGCAAGCTGACGGCACTGCTGCCGCTCTCGCTGGCCACGCCGATCTTCGCGTTTGCCTGGGACCACCGCATCTTCACGATCCAGATCAACGGCGTGCTCGCGGTGCTGCTGCTCTTCATCGCCCAGGAGTTCTGCTACTACTGGT
The DNA here is from genome assembly GCF_056397305.1 of Cupriavidus sp. 05N40. Classification (NCBI taxonomy): domain Bacteria; kingdom Pseudomonadati; phylum Pseudomonadota; class Betaproteobacteria; order Burkholderiales; family Burkholderiaceae; genus Cupriavidus; species Cupriavidus sp. 05N40. The sequence goes on along the minus strand of NZ_JBFTND010000002.1, from coordinate 134,008 downwards.
ACCACCGCGCCTCGCACCGTATCCGCTTCTTCTGGGCCACCCACGCCGTGCATCACTCGCCCAATGAGCTGACGCTGGGCACCGCCTACCGCCTGGGCTGGACCGGCAAGATCACGGGCACCGCCATCTTCTTCGCACCGCTGGTGTTCCTGGGTGTGCGTCCGGAAGTGGTGCTGGCCACGCTGAGCCTGAACCTGCTGTACCAATTCTGGCTGCACACCACCTGGATCCCCAAACTTGGCTGGCTCGAATACGTGTTCAACACCCCGTCGGCACACCGCGTGCACCATGCCTCGAACGTGGACTACCTCGATGCCAACTACGGCGGCGTGCTGATCATCTTCGACCGGCTGTTTGGCACCTATGTGGAAGAACGTGAAGACGAACCGTGCCGCTTCGGCCTGGTCCATCCGACCACCACGCACAATCCGCTCGTCAACCAGTTCGAGCACTGGGTCAGCCTGGGCCAGGACATGATGAAATCGGGCAACGTGCTGAACGCGATTGGCTACCTGGCCATGCCCCCGGGCTGGGCACCGGATGGCAGGGGCACGACGACAGAGGAACTGCGTCAGCAGCAAACCGTTGAACATGCGGTGGCGGTGAGCGCCAGATAACAGGAAGGGCGATGGAGACACGGGCAGCATGCGCTGCCCGATTTTCTTGGTTTATCGCCGATTTCAGGGAAGGCCGGTGATCCGGCGGCCGAGGCCGGCCAGTTTGCGACGATCCTCGCTCGTGATCGAACGACCGCAGCGGACACGAAGACAGCCACGCGTTCCTGCGCCGGCTCATGACACTGTTCGTTCGACAGACGTCTACAAATCCCCCAGCTATCGTTGCCCGAACATCCGTGCCTGCCGTCACCTCCGACAACTGAAAGCGGGTTTCACATTGCGGAATTTGCTCCGAACTTCCCCAACGCCATCGTTCCGTTCCCCGAAAACGCGTTCCACATTGCGAAATTCAAAGCCTAAGTCATTGAAAAATAAGGACAAACCAACTCTTATGTCTTATATAAGACTTCGCCGCGATGCACCAGAAGCGCCATACAATGATTCCACGCTGATTGCTTCGACACCCGTAGCAACACACGCAACCCTTTCTTCRAACGCGCTTTCTTCTTAGGAATTTCCCATGGCCCAGTATCAAGACGACATCAAGGCAGTCGCCGGTTTGAAAGAGAACAACGGCAGCGCATGGAATGCCATCAACCCTGAGTATGCCGCCCGCATGCGTGCCCAGAACAAGTTCAAGACGGGCCTGGACATCGCCAAGTACACCGCCAAGATCATGCGTGCCGACATGGCCGCCTACGATGCAGACCCGGCCAAGTACACCCAGTCGCTGGGTTGCTGGCACGGCTTCATCGGCCAGCAGAAGATGATCTCCATCAAGAAGCACTTCAACAGCACCGAGCGCCGCTACCTTTACCTGTCCGGCTGGATGGTGGCCGCGCTGCGCTCCGAGTTCGGCCCGCTGCCGGACCAGTCGATGCACGAAAAAACCTCCGTCAGCGCGCTGATCCGCGAGCTGTACACCTTCCTGCGCCAGGCCGACGCCCGTGAACTGGGCGGCCTGTTCCGCGAACTGGATGCTGCCCAAGGCCCTGCCAAGGCCGCCATCCAGGAAAAGATCGACAACCACGTTACCCACGTCGTGCCCATCATCGCGGACATCGACGCGGGTTTCGGCAACGCCGAAGCAACGTACCTGCTGGCCAAGCAGTTCATCGAAGCGGGCGCATGCTGCATTCAGATCGAAAACCAGGTGTCCGACGAGAAGCAGTGCGGCCACCAGGATGGCAAGGTCACCGTGCCGCACGAGGACTTCCTGGCCAAGATCCGCGCCATCCGCTATGCCTTCCTGGAACTGGGCGTGGACGACGGCATCATCGTGGCCCGTACCGACTCGCTGGGTGCCGGCCTGACCAAGCAGATCGCCGTGACCAACACGCCGGGCGACCTGGGCGACCAATACAATTCCTTCCTCGATTGCGAGGAATTGTCGGCCGACGCACTGGGCAATGGTGACGTCATCATCAAGCGCGACGGCAAGCTGCTGCGCCCCAAGCGCCTGCCCAGCAACCTGTTCCAGTTCCGCGCCGGCACGGGCGAAGCGCGCTGCGTACTGGATAGCGTCACCGCACTGCAAAACGGCGCTGACCTGCTGTGGATCGAGACCGAAAAGCCGCATATCGCCCAGATCGGCGGCATGGTCAGCGAGATTCGCAAGGTCATCCCGAACGCCAAGCTGGTGTACAACAACAGCCCGTCGTTCAACTGGACCCTGAATTTCCGCCAGCAGGTGTATGACGCGATGAAGGCCGCGGGCAAGGATGTGTCGGCATACGAGCGCACCCAGCTGATGAGCGTGGAATACGACCAGACCGAACTGGCGAAGCTCGCCGACGAAAAGATCCGGACCTTCCAGGCCGACGCGTCGCGCGAAGCAGGTATCTTCCACCATCTGATCACGCTGCCGACCTACCACACCGCCGCACTGTCGACCGACAACCTGGCCAAGGAATACTTCGGCGACCAGGGCATGCTGGGTTATGTGGCCGGCGTGCAGCGCAAGGAAATCCGTCAGGGCATCGCCTGCGTCAAGCACCAGAACATGTCCGGCTCGGACATCGGCGACGACCACAAGGAGTATTTCAGCGGCGATGCAGCCCTGAAGGCGGCAGGTAAAGACAACACGATGAACCAGTTCTGATACCAGTAGTACGCCTCAAACAAAGCGCCAACCCAAAACGGGTTGGCGCTTTTTTTTGTCCGGCGACATGGCTCGCAGGGGTCCTCATCGAACGTTTCCCGGCCAGTTGAGTCTTTCGATCCGAGACGCGATATGACCGAACTGCCCCGCAAGCTGTCACCCGACATGAGGGGGAACCCCTCTCCGCGCCATGCTGAAAGCACACGGCGAACGCGCCTTGCCTGGCGCCTAGACTTGCGCCACGGCGACGGACGGCTGGATGGCCGCGGCACGGGGCGCCTCCACGCTCCCTGCTCCCGCCCGCTCGATGCCGCACACGAGGTCCGCCGCCTTCTCCCCGATCATGATGGCGGTCGCATTGGTGTTGCCGCCGATCAGCGTCGGCATGATCGAGGCATCCGCCACGCGAAGGCCTTCCACCCCGCGCACGCGCAGTTGCGGGTCGACCACGGAGGCGCTGTCGCCGCCCATGCGGCATGTGCCGACCGGATGGAAGATGACGTCGGTCTTCGCGCGGATGAAGGCGCGCGCCGCCTCGTCATCGCTGCCGTCGAACCGTAGTCCGCCGTAGTTGTGCGGCTGCGGTTCGAGGCGCGCCAGCGGCGGCTGGTCAAGGATGCGCCGGACGATGCCCAGCCCAGCGAGCATGGTGTCCATGTCACGCGGATCGGCCAGCAGGTTCTGGTCGATGCGGGGCGCCAAGCGCGCGTCGGCGGATGCCAGCAGTACCTGCCCCCGGCTGTACGGCCGCAGCACGCAGACGTGCAGGCTATAGCCGTGCGCGCTGCGAGCCGCGGGGTCGCCGAGCGCGGTGGAGAAATGCAGTTGCACGTCGGGCTCCGCCAGCGAGGGGTCAGTCTTCACGAAGCCGCCGGTCTCGGCAATGTTCGAAGCGAACATGCCGAAGCGGTCGCGCCTGTAGCGCCGCCATTCGCCGTATAAGCGGATCGCGCCGCGCACGCTGAAGGCGTACAGGTCGGTGCTGGCCACGCGCTGCTGCAATTTCAGGTTCGGGTGTTCCTGCAGGTTCCGGCCCACGTCCGGGGCGTCGTGCACGACGGGAATGCCGTGCGCCTTCAGGTGCGCGGCCGGTCCCACGCCCGAAGCCATCAGCAACTGGGGCGAGCCGAACGTCCCGCCACTGAGGATGATTTCGCGCCGCGCATGCAGCGTGAGCTGCTGGCCATCGCGCTCGATCACCACCCCGACCGCGCGCTTGCCCTCGAAGACGATGCGCAGCGCCTGCGAGCCGGTCAGCACGTCGAGGTTGTGACGGCCGCCATTGATCGACTCGCGCTTGCCCTGGTGCAGGTACGCCCGCGCGGCATTCCATCGCTCGCCATCGCGCTGGGTGCGCTGGTAGAAGCCCACCCCTTCCTGGTCGGCGCCATTGAAATCGTGGTTGTGGCGCAGTCCGGCACATTGGGCCGCTTGCAGGAACCGGCGGTCGAACGGGTTGGTCGAGCGCGTATCCACCACGTCGAGCGGCCCCTGTCCGCCGTGCCACGCGTCCTCGGCCTTTCCGCCCAGACGTTCGTTGCGTTCCGACCGCTTGAAATACGGCAGCACGTCGTTCCAGCCCCAGCCGTCGCATCCGGCCGCGGCCCAGCGCTCATAGTCCGACGGCGTGCCGCGGATGTAGATCATGCCGTTGATCGACGAACTGCCGCCCAGCCCCCGGCCGCGTGGCTGGTAGCCGATGCGGCCGTCGAGCGCCGGCTGCGGCTCGGTGGCATAGCCGTAGTTGTACGGCCCTGCCTTCGGCACCGTCGACGCGATGCCGATGGGAATCGTGATGGCCGGGCTGAAGTCGTGCCCGCCAGCTTCCAGCAGGGCCACGGTACCGGCATTGCTGTCAGCCAGGCGTGCGGCCACTGCACAACCGGCCGAGCCGGCCCCGATGACGATGAAGTCGTATTGCTGTTGCATGTGTCTGCGTCCTGAACTCGTAGCGACGGCCATTCTGCGTGATTCGCCGCCGCGCAGGCAACAGGCAGCGCGGGTGGCTAGGACAAACCATGGGTGGGCCGGAACTTATCCGATTCTTATGCAGAGGACTTATGTAGAAGCCTTATGCAGAGGCGCGGGACGAGAACACGACGTCCCGATCACAATCGACGCGTCGTTCCTTCCGATGGCAGTGCCGCACATTCATGTCCGAACAGCCGGCTTTGGATATCGCTATTCAGCATGCCGTCGGCATGCACCTGCTGCAGGATCGCAATCAGGGCATTCACGCCGGCCTTGGGGGTCCATTGCTGGCGCACCGCACAGACGATGCGCGCGGTGGTGGGGGCTTCGATGGCCTCCACGACGGCGAAGCGTGACAGGAAGTAATCCGTCGCCGTGAGTTCGAGATCGACAAAGCCGAAGGCGTCGGTGTTCTCGATGACTTTGCATTGCAGCGAGAAATTCTCGATCCTGTGGACGCGGCTTGGCTCCGCGTGTCCGTAGATCTTGCTGACCGTGGGATAGAGCGACAAGTCCCATATCGGGCTGGGCAGCACCATGTCGTAACGAGCGACATCCCCCGCGACTGGCGCGCTGATGCCGAGCAGCGGGTGACCGCGCCTGACGAAAATCGCGGCGGAAAGGGTGGCGATGTACTCGAGCCGGAAGCGCGCCTTGTCCGAGAACGTGGATTCGAGACCGATGGCGACATCGATATCGCCCTGGTCGAGCAGTTGCACGCCACGTTCCTTCGTTCCTGACGTGATGTCCAGCAGGAGCCGCGGATGACGCTGCACCAGGACTTCGAGCGGCCTGGCAAGCATCCACTCGAACGTTGTCGGGAAAATCCCGATGCGCAGGCTGCCGCTGAACGGATCGGTGCGACTCGTTCCGCTCAACAACTCGTCGGCATCAGCCAGGAGGCGCGAAGCCTGCTCGAGAAAGGCGCGTCCTTCGCTGGTCGGCACCACGCCCCGCGAGGTGCGCAGGAAAATCGGGAAACCGATACGCCGTTCCAGGTCGGCAACGCTCTTGGTGACCGCCGACTGGGTCACATTTGCTGCTTCCGCCGCCTTCGAGAAGGAGCCGAACCTGCCCACGGCGACGGCCTGTTTCAGACGAGCATCCATTCCTGTCACTCCCACGTGTTGCGCGGCTATCGGTGGGGGGTGATTCTGCCACGGACGGTGGCGGTGCGTCTCCGGGGCCGGGATCTGTCAGGTATGCCTGGCGGGAATGCGACGGAAAAAGTTGAATTGGACAGGCCCGACACGCGGATGCGAGCATAGAAAAACTGAACGGCGTGCCAGGACCCGCGTTGGGATCCGGTCGAAAAGAATGAAGGAGACAGAGGAATGGACAACTACGATGCCATCGTGGTGGGCGCCGGATTTTCCGGCCTGTACATGCTGCACCGCCTGCGCGAGGCAGGCTTGTCGGCCCGCGTGTACGAGGTCGGCGACAACGTGGGCGGCGTCTGGTACTGGAACCGCTATCCAGGCGCGCGGTGCGATGTCGAAAGCGTCTATTACAACTTCACCTTCTCGAAGGAACTGCTCCAGGAGTGGACCTGGACGAGCCGCTATGCGGAGCAACCCGAGATCCTCGCCTACCTGAATCACGTGGCGGACCGGTTCGACCTGCGCCGCGACATCCGGTTCGACACGCGCGTCGTCTCGGCGCATTACGTCGAAGCGGCCGGCAAATGGCGCGTGGAGACCAACGATGGCCGCGTGGCCATGGCCAAGTACTTCATTTCCGGCGTGGGCTGCCTGTCGACGTCGAGCACGCCCCGCTTCGAGGGACTCGACAACTTTGGCGGCGAGCAGTATCACACGGGAACATGGCCGCACGAGCCGGTAAGCTTCGAAGGCAGGCGGGTCGGCGTGATCGGCACCGGATCGAGCGGCGTGCAGGCGATTCCGCAGGTCGCCCGCCAGGCGGCGCATCTTTACGTGTTCCAGCGCACGGCGCAATACAGCACGCCCGCCGCCAATCGCCCTTACGACCGTCAGTATGTCGAGGAGATCAAGGCGAACTATCCGGCCATCAGGGAACAGGTCCTGAAGTCCTGGGGAGGCACAACGACGCGCCCGCGCGGCGATCGCCGCGCATTCGAGGATACCGAAGCGCAGCGGAGGAATCGCTACGAGCAGGCGTGGAACGAAGGCGGATGGATGCATGGCCTGTACAAGGACCTCGTCACCGATCCGCGCGCCAACGAAACCGTGGGCGAGTTCATCCGTGGCAAGATCCGCGAGATCGTGAAGGACCCTGAGATCGCCGCAAAGCTCGCGCCGACGTACCTGTATGGCGTGAAACGCCCCGTCATGGATACCGGGTACTTCGAGACCTACAATCGCGACAACGTGACGCTGGTCGACGTCAAGGCCGACCCCATTGTGAAGATCACCCCCACCGGCCTGCGCACCCGCGACGCAGACTATCCGCTCGATGCGATCATCTTCGCCACCGGCTACGACGCCATGACCGGGGCGCTGTTCCGGATCGACATCCGCGGCAAGGACGGCGTCAGCCTGCGCGACAAGTGGAGCAACGGCGAACGCATCCGGACCTACCTGGGCCTGGCCACCGCCGGCTTTCCCAACATGTTCATGATCACCGGGCCGGAAAGTCCGTCGGTGCTGTCCAACATGGTCTGGTCGATCGAACAGCACGTCGAGTGGATCGATGCCTGCATCCGCCATATGGAAGTGAACCGGATCGCCGTCATCGAGGCGAAGCCGCAAGCCGAAGAAGCCTGGAGCCGGCATTGCCATGAAGTCGCGGATGCAACGCTCTTCCCGAAGGGCGACTCCTGGTACAACGGCTCGAACGTCGAAGGCAAGAAGATGAGCTTTCCCATCTACCTGGCAGGCATCAGCGTCTATCGGGAGATCTGCGACCGCGTCGCGGCGAACGGCTACGACGACTTCCAGCAAGCCTGAGCGCTTCCCATAGAAGCCGGTGGACCAGACAGCCGGCAAGACAAGTCATCCGGAGACAGACAAACATGGCACTCGACGAGCAGGCCCGCTACATCCTTGACATGATCGCGGCGGCAGGCAGGCCGCCGTTGCACACGTGCACCCCGGAGCAGGCCCGGCAGTCCTTCGACTTTCGCCCGCTGGCCGGCCAGGCGGAAGCGGTCGCGCGCGTGGAGGACGCCATGATCGCCGGTCCCGCGGGCGACATCCGGGTTCGCATCTACACGCCGCATGGGGACGGTCCTTTTCCGGCGCTGGTGTACTTCCACGGTGGCGGCTGGGTCGTGGGCGATCTCGACACGGTCGACGTGCCGTGCCGTCGCTTTGCCAGCCGCGCGGGGTGCGTGGTGGTGTCGGTCGACTACCGGCTCGCGCCGGAGCACCGGTTTCCGGCCGCCACCGAGGACGCCTATGCCGCGTTCCGCTGGCTCGCAGGAAATGCGCGCGAGCAGCACGCCGATCCCTCGCGCATCGCGGTTGGTGGCGACAGCGCGGGGGGCAACCTCGCGGCAGTCGTGGCCCTGATGGCGCGTGACCGCGGCGGGCCGCAGCCCTGTTTCCAGTTGCTGCTCTATCCGGTGACCGATGGCGCGCTGGATACCGCGTCATACCGGGACAACGCGGACGGCTACCTGCTCACGCGCGAGAGCATGACCTGGTTCTGGAACCACTACATGGGCGACGCGGACCGGATGCATCCCTATGCCTCGCCCATGCGGGCGGCCGACCATCGCGGCTTGCCACCCGCCTTCGTGGTCACGGCGGAATTCGATCCGCTGCGTGACGAGGGCGAGGCCTATGCACACCGCCTGGCGGCAGCCGGCACCCCGGTCGAATGCAGGCGGTATGACGGGACCATCCACGGCTTCTGCTGGATGCCCGGCGCGCTCGACAAGGGCCGGCAGGCGCTGGACGACGCGGCAGCGGCACTCGGTGCCGCGTTCCTGAACGGCGTTCGCCTGCATGGCATGGYGAACCCCACAACAACGGACGAGAACGCTTGATATGCGACTGGACGGAAAGGTAGCGATTATCACGGGCGCCGCGGCAGGCATCGGACGCGCGACGGCGCTTCGCTTCGCACAGGAAGGCGCGAGCGTCGTGGTCACCGACATCGACCGCGACGGGGCGGGCGAAGTTGCCGCCGCGATCACGGCAGCCGGCGGCCGCGCCGTCGCGCTGTGTCACGATGTCAGCAGTGAGTCGCAATGGACGGACGTGGCGGGCGCCGCTGTCGAGGCATTCGGCACCGTGGACGTGCTCTTCAACAATGCGGGCATCTTCGTCCTCAAGCCCCTGGCCGACACCACGCTCGGCGAGTGGGAGCGGCTGATGTCAATCAACGTCACTGGCGTGTTCCTCGGCATGAAGCACGTCATGCCGCTGATGGCCCGCGCCGGCAGGGGCTCGGTCATCAACGCGTCTTCCGTCGCCGGGCTGGTCGGCTCGGCGCGGTCAACGATGTACAGCGCCAGCAAGGGCGCCGTGCGCGCCATGACCAAGGGTGCCGCCATGGAGTATGCCGCCCGGGGCGTAAGGGTCAATTCGATCCATCCGGGATTGGTGGATACCGCCATGGCAGACTACGCATCGGGCGCCACGGGACACGGCAAGCAGGCGCTCGGCCACGCCGCGTCGCCGATGGGCCGGCTTGGCACCGTCGGCGACGTCAGCAGCCTCGTCCTGTTCCTCGCCTCGGATGAGTCGTCGTATATGAACGGCGCCGAGCTGGTACTCGACGGCGGCTTCACGGCGGCGTAGCCGCCTGCATTTACCGGATAGCGGAGAATCGGCATGAAACTCAAGGACAAGGTCGCCATCGTCACGGGCGGCGCCAGCGGCATTGGCGAGGCGACGGTACGGCTCTTCGCCKCGGAGGGCGCCCGCGTGCTCATCGCGGACCGCTCGGCGCTCGGGAAGACGCTCGCACGTGAACTGGTCGAGAACGGGTACGACGCGCATGATTGCGAGATCGACGTCTCGCGGGAGGACGACGTGCGCAAGGTGATCGACCAGGTGGTGTCCCGCTTCGGGCGCCTCGACATCATGGTCGCCAATGCGGGCATCGCGCATCCTTCGTCGCCGATCGAGGACGTCGGCATCGAGCAATGGCAGCAGATGATGGACATCAACCTGACCAGCGTCTTCCTCAGCAACAAGCTGGCCATTGCGCAGATGAGGAAACAGGGGTCGGGCGGCGCGATCGTCAACATGGCTTCCGTGCTTGGGCATGTCGGCATGGCCGGCGCCGCGTCATACAACGCGGCGAAGGGCGGCGTGGTCAACCTGACGCGCTCGCTCGGCGTCGCGTATGCGAAGCACGGGATACGCGTCAATGCCGTATGTCCGGGTTTCGTGGAGACGCCGCTCATCGACCGCGCGACTGGAGAGCTCCGCGCGCGGCTCGTGGCGGCGCATCCGATCGGCCGGCTGGGACAGGCCGGGGAAGTCGCGAAGGCAGTGTTGTTTCTGGCCAGCGACGATGCCTCGTTCGTGGTGGGAACGAGCCTGCTGGTGGACGGCGGCTATTGCGCACAATGATGGAGACGCCGGATGCCTGAATTGCGCGTTGCCGCCGCCGTTGGCGCCGCTGTTGTCCTCCTCGCCGCCTGCACGGCGCCGCCCGTCCAGGATGGCAGTCACGGCCAGTCACTGGTGATCCCGGCCACGGTGCCGACGGACCAGCAGATCAGCGATGCCTATCTCTACCTGCTGGGCCGGCTGCTGATATTGCGGCAGGAGCGCCAGGACTTCGAGCGCGAGGGACTGCGCTGGAACCAGGTGGTCCATCGCGCGCCGGGCGCGGTCGCCTGGGCGAATCCGAACCTGGACGTGGCGTATTCCGAAGCGTGGGTTGCCGTCGACGAGACATCCTGCGTGCAACTCGACATTCCGAAGATCGCCGGGCGCTATTACACATGGCAGATGCTCAATGGCTGGGGGGAGACGGTTCTCAATATCAACGAGCGCACCTATCCGGCCCAGCCCGACGGCACCTATGCGCTCTGCCTCAAAGGCGCTAAGGTCAGCCTGCCGGCGGGCATCAGGCGCATCGATCTGCCGGGCAAGACCTTCAGGGTCCTGGCGAGAGTCGAGCTGGGCGCGGACGCCGCCGAAGCGGCGCGTCTCCAGCGCGGATTCAAGCTGACTCCCCTGGTCGAGCCGCGCATCGGGCCCCCCATCCAGGTGCCGGTCTTTACCAACAAGGCGATGCCGGGCGCGGAAGCGTTCGACTGGGCCGACGCCATCCTGGATGGTGAGCCGGACATCAACCCGGGCATGTCGACGATCCGTAGCGAAGTGGCGTCGGTCTCAGTGCTCGCAAGGTCCGGCCCGGACGCGCGGGCAAGGCTCGACCGGGTGATCCGTGGGCAGGCATGGYCGGCGCTTCAGTCGCAGGTCCGGAACCTGGGGACGACCCGGAATGGCTGGGTCCGGGCGGCGGTCACCGGTAACTACGGCAACGACTACAAGATGCGTACCGCGGTCAGCCTGGCAGGCATCTGGGCCAACAACAGCGATGAGGTGACCTACTTCGGCCATCGCGACCTGGAAGGCGGGGCGACCTATTCGCAGACCTTCACCGCCGGGCAACTGCCGGCGCAGCACGCCCGGTACTTCTGGTCGGTGACCGCCGTCGATGCACACGACTACAAGGTCATTCCCAATCCGCTCGACAGGTATCTGCTCAACAAGGAGTCCGCGCTGCAGTACAACCCCGACGGCTCGCTGACGATCGTCTATGCACCCGAGCTGCCGGCCGGAACGCCCCGCTCGAACTGGCTGCCCACGCCTCCCGGCAGCCGCTACAACCTGACCTTGCGCTACTACGGCGCGGACGCCGACATAGCGAATGGGGCGACCTTCCCTGCGCCGCTGGTCAGGCGGCAATGAGCCGTTGCGGCCCCGCCGAGGCAACGGAAACCCATCCGGAGAAAAGACGAAAACCATGTTTTGCCGTGCAGCCGCTTCCACGCTTTTGGCGGCCGCGGCGCTACCCGCCTGTGCGCAGTCGGCGGCGCCGGTGCCGGTTACCGTCGACAACTTCGCGCGCGCCGAATCGGATCGGTACTTCGAGCGGGTGGTGAAACGCGGCGCCCTCGGCCAGTTCGTGCATGCGCGCAAGGTCATGCCGGTCGAGGCGCAGACCGTCGTGCGGGGCAACCGCGACACGCTGTACTCGAGCGCCGTGTTCGATCTCGACGCAGGCCCCGTCACCATATCCATGCCGGACGCCGGACCGCGCTACATGTCCATGTCGGTGTACAACGAGGACCACCATGTCGCAGCCGTGCACCTTGGCGCGGGCCGCTACACGCTGACGAAGGAAAACGTCGGCACCCGCTACGCGCTGGTCGGCGTGCGTACGATGGTAGATCCCCGCGATCCGGAGGACGGCCGGATCGCGCACGCCATGCAGGACGCGATCGTCGCCAGCCAGCCCGACGGTCCCGGGCGGTTCGACGTCCCTGCATGGGACCAGGCCAGCCAGGACACGCTGCGCCATGCGCTCATCACACTCGGGGCGACGGTGCCCGATTCCCGAGGCATGTTCGGGCCGCCCGGCAAGGTGGATCCGGTACGCCATCTGGTGGGCAGCGCGATCGCGTGGGGTGGCATCCCCGAGCGCGAGGCGTTCTATCTTATCGTGAAGCCTGAACACAATGACGGCCAGACGGCGTACAGGATAGACGTGCCTCACGTACCGGTGGACGGCTTCTGGTCGATCAGCGTGTACAACGCGGCGGGCTACTTCGAGCCCAATGCGGAGGGTGCGTACACCATCAACAGCCTGACCGCGAAGCACGCGGCCGACGGTACGGTTTCGCTGCGCCTGGGCGATTGCAGGCCGGATACCCCGAACTGCATTCCCGTCACGCCGGGATGGAACTACATGGTGCGGTTCTATCTCCCTCATGCGGAAATCCTCGACGGTCGCTGGACGTTTCCGCTGCCGCAGCCCGTTTCGTGAATGAGGCGTCACCCAACGGGAAGGGCTTCCAGGGGATTGGGGAAGGGTTGTGCCGCTCCAGTGAACGGGCTCCATGTCCGCTTTGCTGAAAAGGCCGTCGCAGGGACAGCAAGCGTGGGCGGCTGCGAAGGGTCAGGTACTGCCCGTCGCGCATCGATCGTGGCCGTCGACCGGCACCGCCGGGTCGCGCGACATCTATCGAGGCGATCTCGAGCGGACGCTATGTGTCGCGCTCCGGGCTCGGCGCCGTCGCGCCGTCTCGTGTCTCCCGCATCGCCTCCACGAACAAGGCGAAGGCCGGTGACGTCAACCGGTGGCTCGCGTAATAAAGGTGATAGCCGGAGATTGCCTGGCTCCAGTCCTCCAGAACACGAATCAGATGACCTGTGGCGACGTACTCGTCTGTGACCAGTTCCGGGAGGTAGGCCAGTCCATTTCCCGCGAGCGCGGCACGCAAGACCATAGGGCTCAAGTTGAATACGCACTGCCCTTGCACTTGTACCGACAGCGCGTGCCCATCTTTCTCGAATTCCCACGGCATCAAGCCGCCGTATGTGGGAAAGCGCAGATTGATGCAGTTGTGTTGCGCGAGGTCCTTTGGCGTGAGCGGTCGCTGACGCGCACCGAAGTATCCGGGCGAGCCGACTACCGCCATTCGGCTGTCCCGGCTGATACGCACGGCGACCATGTCTTTCGCCACACGCTCGCCCAGACGAACCCCCGCGTCATAGCGCTCCGCGACGATATCGATCAGGCGGTGCTCAACGTTTACTTCGACGTGAATATCCGGGTGATCACGCAGAAAGCACTCGAGCTTGGGCCAGATGACCGCTTCGGCGGCGTGAAACGGCGCCGAGATCCGGATCGTTCCCGCGGGCTTATCCCGCAGGACGGACAACGCTGCAATCTCCGATTCAATGTCCTGAAAGCTTGGACCGATCCGACTGAGCAATCGCTCGCCGGCCACAGTCGGGGTAACGCTTCGCGTGGTGCGGGTCAGAAGGCGCACACCCAGACGCGTCTCCAGTGCTCGCACCGTCTGGCTGAGCGCGGACTGGGACACGCCTAGTTGTGCGGCGGCCTTGGTGAAGCTGCCTTCACGCGCAACGATGAGAAAGGCGAAAATGTCATTGAAGTTTTCCCGCATGGCACGTCCCTTGTGACATTCGACAAGCTCATCGCCGTGGCCTATCGGTTGACCATCTTCTGACCTTGAGCCGAGTATCGGTCACCATGGACCGTCACGCGAGAGACAGCGTCCTCGATATCGCGCAGATCATCGACGCTCAACACAATATTCGCGGCAGCGTTGTTTTCCTCGATGCGATGCAATTTCGTGGTGCCCGGGATGGGCACGATCCACGGCCGTTGCGCCAGTAGCCAGGACAATGCGATTTGTGCCGGCGTCACGCCTTTGCGCGATGCAATGGGTGCGAGCATTTCGACGAATGCCCGGTTGGCTTTGCGGGCTTCAGGAGCAAAGCGCGGCACGGTATTGCGGAAATCGCTCGCATCGAACTGCGTGTGCTCGTTGATGGCCCCCGTCAGAAAGCCCTTACCGAGTGGACTGAAGGGGACAAAGCCGATTCCGAGCTCTTCCAGAGTCGGCAGGATTTCCGATTCCGGCTCGCGCCACCACAGCGAATACTCGCTCTGCAGCGCCGCGACCGGCTGGACGGCGTGAGCGCGGCGGATGGCTTGCGCGCCGGCTTCGGACAGTCCGAAATGCTTGACCTTTCCTTCGCGGATCAATTGGCTCACCGTGCCGGCGACGTCCTCGATGGGCACCTGCGGGTCCACCCGGTGTTGATAGAACAGATCGATCCGATCGGTGTTCAGACGCTTGAGCGCCGCGTCTGCGACCTCGCGAATGCGTTCCGGGCGGCTGTCGAGTCCAGCCCTCGGATTTCCATCACGGAAGCCGAACTTTGTGGCGATGACGACCCCATCGCGAAACGGCGCCACGGCTTCACCGAGCACCTCTTCGTTGACGAACGGGCCGTATGCTTCCGCGCTATCGAAGAAGGTGACACCTTGCTCGAACGCTGACTGAATCAGCTTGATCGCGTCGGCGCGTTCCGTCGGCGGCCCGTAGGCAAAGCTCAGCCCCATGCAGCCGAATCCGATGGCGGAGACTTCCAGTCCGCCCTTCCCAAGTTGTCGTGTTTGCATCATCCATCTCCAAGGCAAAGGTACTTCGCAGACGGCAGTCCACACGGCTGCCACGCGGATCCGAACTGTACCTGCCAGACGGTGTGCTGATTAGACCAGCAAAGCCGGATGGACCTATTAGCCTATCTTATGAATCGTGATGCCGATTGTCTAATCGCCTCGAACCGCTCGAACCGCTCGAAGCGCTCGTGGAGACGGCGGGCGTATCAGGGCGATTCAGTGTGGACGACGGTTGCGGCGAGCGGGGGGCGATTCGGCTCTCCCGCTTGAATTGGCCCGGGGTCGTGCCAACTTCGCGTTTGAACATGCGGTTGAACGCAGCCTCGGATCGGTAGCCGATGCAATTGGCAATCTCATGCAGCGAGAGCTCGCCGCGCCGGATCAGTTGCGCGGCCTTGTGCATGCGCCATCGGATCAGGTAATCGAGCGCAGTCTGGCCGGCTTTCTCCTTGAAGCGTGCCGCGAACGCCGAACGGGACATCCCGGCGATCTTCGCCAGCGATTCCAGCGTCCACTCATTCGCGAGGTCGCTGTGGATCGCACGCGCCGCGTGCCTCAGATGAGGATCGGACGTCACGGCGAGCCAACCCGTCCTGGGCAATGCCTGCTGCTCGCAATACGCGCGGACCGCATGGATGAACAGAAGCTCGAAGATCCGCGCGATCATCGCGTCCGATCCCATGTCGCGACGCGCGGTTTCGCGCGCAAGCATCCCGAGGAGGTCCTCGATTGCGCGGTTCGATTCTTCGCCGGCCCTCAGCAACAGCAGCGACGGCAGTACGGACATGAGCGGCGCTGCGTCGCGCGCGTCAATTTCGAAGCAGCCGCTGATAAAGGTCGACGCGGCGCCGCCACCGCCGATCACGATCTTGTCGTCGATCTGCCTCGCCAGGACTTCCGCGCAGTCAAGCAGCGCCGAGCCGGGGGCGTCATAGGTCTCATACGCGCCGCCGTCGAGCGCGATGAACACATCGCCGCTGCGCAGGGTGACCGGGGCTTCGCTTGCGGGCGTCGTCAGCACGCAGGAGCCGCGCACGAGCAGCGCGAACTTGAAGCCATCATCGGCCGGCGATCTCACGCCCCACGGCGCCGACGCCTCGACGCGGGTGAACAGCGCTTTCTGAACACGCATCGACGCGCAGATTTCCGATAAAGGATCCAATCGACCACTCCCGGCAGAAAATTTGTACGATTCGACAAAAAAAATGGACGTTTATAGCTGGAACGGAAGATAGTTTAACCGGAAGATAGGTCCAGGCGAGCGCTCCCCCCTTTTCAAGCGGTCGACAGCCCAAGGCTTGGCAGGCCGGACTGCAAATGAACATTCAAGACAGAGGACAACAAATGAAGGCTGTAGTGATAGACCGCGCTGGCGGTCCCGAGGTACTCAAGTGTGTCGAAATGCCGGATCCCGTGGCCGCGGCGGGCCAGGTGCTGGTCGAGGTAGCCGCCGCCGGCGTGAATTTCATGGATATTGGTGTCCGCCAGGGGAACATCTGGGCTGAGATGCCGTACCCGAAAACGCTGGGTGTCGAAGGCGCAGGCCGGGTCGTGGCGGTTGGCGAAGGCGTAGAGGATATCCAGGTCGGCCAGCGTGTGGCCTGGGTCTATTCCCCGGGCAGTTACACCGACATGGCCGTCGTCCCGGCAACCTCCGTAGTGGCGGTGCCCGATGCAATCGATGATCGGACCGCCGCGTCGATCATGATGGCGGGCCTTACCGCGAGTCACTTCGCGACCGACTTCTATCCTGTGCAACCTGGCGACATTGCGCTGGTCCACGCGGCAGCCGGCGGAGTCGGCCTTCTGTTGACGCAGATCATCAAGCTCAGGGGGGGCCACGTCATCGGTCGCGTGTCTTCACAGAGCAAGGCAGCAGTCGCCAAGCAGGCAGGTGCCGATCACGTCATCGTCGACACAGCCGGCCAGTTCGCCGAAGAAGCGGTTCGCCTGTCGGGTGGCAAAGGCGTGGACGTCGTCTATGACGGGTCCGGCCCGGCGACCTTCCAGGGCTCGCTCGATGCGCTCCGTAGTTCAGGCACATTCTGCTGGTATGGGCCAGTCCTTGGCGGGCCGGGGCCCCTCGACCTCATGAAGCTGCCGAAGAGCATCAAGATCGGCTACGCCGTATTTCTTGATCACGCCCATCGGCGGTGAATATCGGCTGGAGGATGCTGCAAGAGCCCATGCGGACATGGAAAGTCGCGCCACGACAGGCAAGCTGCTGCTGATTCCCTGAACGAGATCGGCGTTGCTGTCCGCACCGGTGCGAGCGTCGTGCTCAGCGCAATGACCGGAAGCTGCTGCGCATCTCTTCCGTGAACACCATTGGCTGCTCCCAGGCAGCGAAATGGCCTCCTTTGGGCAAGCGATTGAAATGCATTAGCTTGGGATAAGCCTTTTCCACCCAGCTCTTCGGGGCCGCATATATCTCGTCGGGAAACACGCTGACCGCGACGGGGATGGCAAGGTGCTTCGGCTCGAAGAAGTTGAGCTTGTTTTCCCAATACAGACGCGCCGATGAAACGCCTGTGTTTGTCAGCCAGTACAACGTCACGTTGTCGAGAATATCGTCACGGGTCAGGCCTTCCGACGCGCCATCGAACACACGTGAGATCAGCGCCTGGCTGCTTGCGTCGTGGTCGATCATCCAGGCCGCCAGGCCGACTGGTGAATCCTCGATCGCGTAGAGGGTCTGCGGACGGTTCGCCATCTCGAGGGCGTAGCCCAGACCGTGCTTGTAGAAGTAGTCGAGCTGATCATACGCATGCTTCTCATCGGCCGAAAGGCCGGCCGGGGCGGGCTCACCGAACTTGAGCGCCTTGGCGACGTCATCAGGCACCGTGGCAGGCATGTTGGTGTGAATGCCAAGCAGTTCGGGCGGCTTTAGCAGCGCCATCTGCTCGGTCACGGCATTTCCCCAATCGCCGCCCTGGGCCACGTAGCGTGTGTAGCCAAGCTTTTTCATCAGCGCCACCCATGCGCGCGCGGTGCGCACAGGATCCCAGCCGGTCGTTGTCGGCTTGCCCGAGAATCCATAACCCGGCAGCGACGGAATCACGATATCGAAAGCATCGGACGCCGCGCCGCCATGTGCGGTCGGATTGGTGAGCGGCTCGATGATCTTCAGCTGTTCGATGATCGAGCCAGGCCATCCGTGCGTGACGATGATCGGGAGAGCGTCCTTCTGTTTCGATCGAACGTGAATGAAGTGAATGTCGAGCCCGTCGATCTCGGTAACGAAGTTCGGAACCGCATTCAGCTTTGCCTCGATCCGGCGCCAGTCGTAGCTGCTTGCCCAATAGCGCGCCAGGTTCTGCATCGTTGCGAGCTGCACCCCCTGCGATGCGTCCGTTACCGTCTCACGCTCCGGCCACCGGGTCGCCTTGACCCGCCTGCGCAGCTCGACAAGCTGCGACTCCGGAACACGGACGCGAAGTGGACGAATAGCGCTCTTGTCTCCGCTCGCCGCCCGGGAAACGTCAACGATGGTGGCATYGGCCAGGGCGTACTGGCTGAACGATGTCGCCGCAATCGCGGCCGCCGACACGCCGAAGAAGCGGCGGCGTGGCGGGTGTTCGGGAAGGATATCGGGTTCCATGCAAGCTCCTGTCGGCGTGCATCAAGCGCGCGAAGCAATGCGCAAGCGCGCAACCCGCACGATCAAGCGGGTCGCGCATCGTCCGGGGCGATGGCCGGCGCGGATCAGGCCGTTGACGGTTCCCCGTCGGTGAGACKCCAGATACCAGAAGGATTCCGGTGCTTCAGCGCTTCAGGCAACAGCTTGTCGGGAAAGCCCTGGTAACAGACCGGGCGCAAGAATCGCTCGATTGCGCTCATGCCGACAGAGGTGAAGCGGCTGTCGGAAGTTGCGGGAAATGGCCCGCCATGGATCGACGCGTACGACACCTCCTGCGGATGCGAGAACGCGTTGATGACGATTCGCCCTGTCCGGCGCTCCAGAATCGGCAGCAGCCGGCCGGCCATCGCGTAGTCATCCGGGTCGATCTGCATCGTGGTGGAAAGCTGTCCGCCGAACTGCCTTGCCATTGCGAAGAGCTGCGCTTCGTCCTTCACCCGGATGATCAGCGCGGCAGGTCCAAAAACCTCCGCCGACAGCGATGGTTCTTCAAGGGCACGCGCGCCGTCGACTTCGAAGAGCATCGACTGGCCTTCCCACATGCCTTGCGGATCGCCGCCAGCGGCGATTCGTTCGGCCCCGGCGCTGGACAGCCGCTCGAGGTTCCTGCGATACGCGGTGTTGATGCCCGGCGTAAGCATGGTGCGCGCGTGCATGGCTTGCACACGTGCGCGCATTGCCTGCTTCATCTCTTCGTAACCCCGGCCGTTAATGGCAAGCAGGATGGCCGGCTTGAGGCAGGCCTGTCCGACAGTGACAAGCATGCGCTCGGCGAATCCATCGCCAATCTCGCCGCCTCGCGAGGCCAGCGCGGCCGGCAAGACAAAGGTCGGATTGACGCTCGTCATTTCGGTGAAGACGGGAATCGGATCAGGGCGCTGCTGCGCGCGTCGGAACAGCGCCATGCCGCCGCCTTCGGAGCCCGTGAAGGTGACGCCCTTGACAAGCGGATGATCGACGAGCGCCTCGCCGATTTCATTGCCGCCGCCACGCACGAGAGAAAAGACACCTTCATGCAGCCCGGAATCCTTCACCGCCTGCCGGATCACGCGCGCCTGCATTTCGGACGCGCCCGGGTGCGCATTGTGTGCCTTCAGAATGACCGGACAACCAGCGGCCAGCGCCGAGGCCGTATCGCCGCCGGCGACAGAGTAGGAGATCGGAAAGTTGCTCGCGCCAAAGATGGCGACCGGACCGAGGGCGATCTTCTGCATGCGATGGTCCATTCGCGCACGCGGCTGACGCTCAGGCTGGGCGGGATCGATCGTGGCCTGGCGGAAACGTCCCTGGCGCACGACATTCGCGAACTGGCGGAATTGGGCCGCCGCCTTTGCGGCTTCTCCTTCGAGCTGGGCGACCGGCAAGCCCGTCTCGAGCGAAGTCCGTTGGGCAAGCGCCTGGGCGATGGCGTCGACGCCATCCGCGATGCGCTCGAGGAACGCGGCCCGCTCTGCAAGACTGGTGTTGTTATAGCTGTCGAAGGCGTCATCGGCCAGCTTTGCCGCCCGGTCGACTTCCGCGATGCCGCCAAATGCGAACGGCGGCTCGATTTCGAGATTCGTTGCCGGATTCAGCGCCTTCATCGTGCCCGCACCTGGGGCGACTTCCTCTGCACCAATGAGAAGACCACCCGTGAGCGTCATGACTGCCTCCGCTCGACGTCAGACAGGGCAGCGGTCAGCTCGGCCGTCGTCAGAATCGCATGGGCGAAGGTGGGGCCATTGAGTTCATGCGCCGCGCGCATCATTTCCTTGCTGAATGCCGCGGTGGCATCGCGCACAAGCGTGACGTGATAGCCCAGTTCCATGGCAAAGCGGCTTGTGGATTCAATGCAGGTATTCGCCAGCAGGCCGACGATCACGACATGCGTGACACCCTGCTGTTTCAACTGGAAGTCGAGATCGGTGTTGGCGAATCCACTTTGGGCCCAGTGCTCCTTGATGATGATGTCGTTCGCCTGAGGTATGAAATCGGGATGCCATTCGCCACCCCACGTTCCCAGCTCGAATGTGTGGCGCTCCTGGACAAGGCGTTGCGTCGGATTGGGATGATCCCAGTTGTCATAGTCGCCGGGTTGCCAGCGACGGTGCGGCACGTAGAACACCTGGATATTGGCTTTGCGCACGGCGGCGACCGTCGTGCGCAGATTGTCCAGCAGTCCGACTTCGGCGGCGATTTCCTTGATCATCGGAAATACCTTTCCGCCCTCGGACAGAAAGTCGTTGTACGGATCGACCAGCAGCAGGCCGGTACGGTCGGCGCGATAAACAGGATCGGGCATCTCGGCTCTCCATGACATGCAAAGCACCGTGATTACGACGTGCGCGACAAAGGTAGCCGTCGTCCGACGGCTTGCGCGACGCAATTCCATAGCGCGTCACTGTGGCGGGGGCGATGGAGCCCGGCCGATGCAACGCTGCTGGCATGAGCTCAGGCAGGTGGCGCTCATGCAACTCCCGGCCTACAGTGCCCGGACGCTACTTCACTCACTCATGCGGTGCGCGCCGGTTCCGCGTACATGCTCCGCGTGACGCCCGCCCTGCCGAATGATCCAATCGATTCTAGGTGATCGAAAGTGAAAGAGGTAGAAGCCCACGCATGCCGGGAAGATGCCTCGCGTGGCGGTGATGGGCGCTTGCGTGGTGCACTGCATACGCTACCCAAGCTCGCCAGGCACCGCGCCGAAGCCATGTATCAGATGAATTTTCCGGTGATACCACCATCGACCATCAACTCGGTCCCCGTGATGTACGCCGCGGCGTCCGATACGAGAAAGGCGCAAGCATGCGCCACGTCCCACGCGGTGCCCATGCGGCCCACGGGCACCTGACGCGCACGCTCCTGCCTGGCTCGATCGAAGTCTTCCGCGTCGTACATCTTTGCCACCGTGCTGGCGATCCGCGGGGTATCGATCAACCCGGGCACCACCGTGTTGGCGCGGATGCCGTCGGCCGCGTATTCATGTGCCACCAGCCGGATGTATTGCTCGGTGGCGGCTTTCGTCACGCCATACGCGAGGTGGGGATAGCCGAGATAGCGATGGCCCGCGATGGACGAGATGGCGACGATGGCACCGCGCCGCTGCTCCTTCATGCCTGGAAGCACCGCTTGCGCGCACAACAGCAGGCCGCCGACATTGGCGCCGTGTATGCGCGCCATGTCGGCCGCGCTCGTTTCCATGGCGCCACCTACCTTGCCGATGCCGACGTTGTAGTGCAGCACGTCCACCGGCCCGAATGCATCGCGCGCCTCGGCAAAGAGCCGCCCGACCTCCTGCTCGAGCGTCACGTCACCAAAAAGGGCAACCGCGCGGCCGCCCTCTTGCTCGATCAGCCGCAAGGTCTCGCGGGCAGACGCTTCGTCGCAGTCGGCCACCGATACGCTGGCGCCGAGCCGGGCGTACAGTACCGACGCGGCGCGTCCGATGCTCCAGCCCGGTCCGGCCGAACCACCACCCGCAACGAACACATGCCGGCCGTCAAGGCGCAGCGGCATCGGGAAAGCTGTTTCCATGTCTCTTATCCTCACTTAGCGCGGATGATTCATCAAACCACCTCCGCGGCGAACTTCGGCGCAATACGGCCTTCCTCGGTGCGCCGGAAGACCACCCGGACCGGCATGCCGACCCGCATGTCGGCATCATCGATCTCGACCAGGTTGGTCAGCATCGTGGGGCCTTCCGCCAATCGCACGTAGGCCACCGTATAGGGTTGCGCGGCGCGCCGCAACGTGGAGAACGCGTAGACCGTGCCGCGCCCGCTGAGCGGCTTCCATTCTGTCTGGTCGCTGCCGCAGAACGGGCAGATCTCGCGCGGGTACCAGTGCACCTTGCCGCAGTCACTACAGGACTTGCCAAGCAGCACGCCTTCCTCGGCCGCGCGCCAGAATGGCAGGCTCTCGGGGTTGGCCGCCACGTACGGATCTTCCAGAAACGATGTCGGGGTCATTTTTTCACTCCCTTTCCAGAACCAGCGCGGAGTACGCATGGCCACCGCCGAGCACGAGGCCGGGCCCAGATGCCATCGCGATGGAACAGTCCGGCACCTGCACCTGCGGATGGGCTTCGCCTCGCAATTGCCTGACGGCCTCGACGACTTTGGTCATGCCGCCGCGATTCTGCGGATGGTTGTTGCACAGCCCGCCACCGTCGGTGTTCCACGGCAGTTGGCCCTTGCCGGAAATCAGGTTGCCGTCGGCCACGAACGCGCCACCCTGCCCCTTCTTGCAAAAGCTGAGGTCTTCCAGTTGCATGATGACCATGATGGTGAAATTGTCATAAATGGACGCGTACTGGATGTCCTTCGGCCCAAGCCCGGCCTGCGCGAAGGCTTCCGTGCCCGCCTTCGTGGCGCCCGTGACGGTCAGGTCCACCATCCCCCCCTGATTGGTGTGCACGGTTTCGCCGGTGCCCAGTACCTTGACCAAGGGCCGCTTGAGCGAACGCGCCACGGCCGCGCTGGTTACCACCAGCGCCCCGCCACCGTCGGTGACCACGCAGCAGTCCATCTTGTGCAGCGGATCGGCAATGACGCCCGACGCCAATACATCTTCGACCGTGACAAGCTTGGGCAGGAACGCATGCGGATTGTGTTGCGCATGGGTCGAAGCGGCCACCTTGACCCACGCCATCTGCTCCGCGGTGGTGCCGAATTCGTGCATGTGGCGCTGCGCCGCCATGCCGTAGATGGTGGCGATGGTCCACTGGCTCGGGCTGTCCCAGACGGCTTCGGGGYGGTCCGGGCTCAACGCGCGTGGCTTGACGCCTACCGACTGTCCGGTGCTGCGCGGGCGCCCCGCCATGGTGATCAGTGCCACCGAGCACTTGCCTGCCGCGATGGCCGCCGCCGCGTGCGACACCAGCGAAATGTAGGAGCATCCGCCAAGCTCCGTGCCGTCGAGCCAGCGCAGCCGCAGGTTCAGGTAGTCGGCCATCAGCAGCGGCGTGCCGCCCGGCACATCGCCCGCGCAGAAGTAGCCGTCGACATCGGCCAGCGTGAGCCCCGCATCGGCCAGCGCCCCCCTGGCGCATTCGGCGTGGAGCTGGGCGACCGACTTGTCCGGCGCGTGCCGCGTCGGGTGCTCGTAGGCGCCGCAGATATAGGCGTGGGTCTGGTTCATGGTCGGCCTCATCAATGGACGGACCGCGCACCCGCGGTCCAGTGGCGGGACCGCAGCGCCTTCTTGTCGATCTTGCCGAGCGGCGTGAGCGGCAACGCAGCGATGATCTCCACCCGCTTGGGCGTCGCCACGGTGCCCTTGGCCTGGCGCACCGCTGCGGCAATCTCGTCCTCCGACACCTGGCAGCCGTCCTTCAGTTGCACATAGGCCATGACCATCTCGCCCCATTTTTCGTCGGGAATGCCGATCACGGCCGCCGAGGCCACCGACGGATGCGCGCAGATGGTGTCCTCGATCTCCTTGGGATACACGTTGAATCCGCCCGAAATGATCATGTCCTTCTTGCGGTCGACGATGTAGTACAGGCCATCGGCATCCTTGTACGCAATATCGCCAGTGTGGAGCCAGCCGTCCTTGAGCGTCGATGCCGTTTCCGCCGGATTGTTGAGATAGCCCGACATCAGCAACGGCCCGCGCACGCAGACCTCGCCACGCTCGCCGGCCGCCACCTCGGCACCGTCGGCATCGAGCAGGCAGACGCGCATCAGCGGATAGGGGCGTCCGGCCGAAGCCAGTTGCGCATCGCTCAGGCGCGGATGATCGTGCTTGCCCAGGATCAGGATCGAGTTCGGCGACTCCGTCTGCCCGTAGCTCTGGATCAGGATGGGACCCAGAAGATCCAGCGCCTGGCGGATGCGCGAGGGCGAGGTGGGCGCCGCGCTGTAGATCAGCGAATGGAACTTCGACCAGTCGACCTCTTTCACGCGCGCGCAATCCAGCAGCGCGTACAGCATGGTGGGCACCAGCCACGTCACGTTGCAGCCGTATTTGTTGATCGTGTCGATCAGGCCGTCGGCCGAGAAGCCCCGCATCAGCGTAATGCAGCCACCGCGCATCAGCGTGGGAACCACCAGCGATCCGGCGCCATGCGAGATCGGCGCTACGCAGAGATACTTGACGTCGGCCGGCCATTCCTTGGCAGACAKGTCCAGCACCACATTGGTCGCCAGCGCGCGGTTGGACAGCATCACGCCCTTGGGGCGACCGGTCGTTCCTCCGGTATAGGCCACGCGGACCACCAGTTCCGCGTCGCCAAAGGCCACGAGCGGCGCCGGCTGGTAGGCCTGCATCGCGTCGTCCAGCGCGTCGAAACCCGGAATTGCACCCAGCGACATCCATGCCCGCACCTTGCCGCAGCGCTTGCGCAGCGCCTGGCCGCGCGCCTGGTGATAGGCGTCGACGATCACCACGCTGGCACCGCAGTCATCAAGGACGAACTCGTGGTCGGCCTCGCTGCCCATGGCGTGCAGCATGACGGAGCGCAAACCGCGCAGATAGACCGCGGCGACGATCGCAAACACCTCGAAGCGGTTCACGGCCAGTTGCGCCACGGTGTCGCCGGGCTTCAGGCCCAGGCTGTCGAAGTGCTGCGCGATCTGGCTGATGCGCTGGCCCAGTGCCGCGTAGCTGATCGTGGCATCGTCGCTGGCAAACGCCGTGCGCTCGGGAAAGCGCTCGATCGCGCCGATCACGAGGTCCGCAATCGTGCCGCCGTGCGTCAGTTCAGGAGAGAGTTGCATGTCATTCCACCGTTACGTTACCAGCCTTGATCATCTGTTCCCACTTGGGGGTGTCTTCGCGCATGCGTTCCGCAAACGCGTCCGGGGCCACCTGCGCGGGCGCCAGCCCCAGTTCCTCGATTCGCTTGACGATCTCCGGGGACTTCAGTGCATCGACCACGGCGTAGGAGATCGTCTTGCGGATCGGCGCGGGAACGCCGGATGGCACGAACATGCCAAACCAGCCCACGGGCTCGAAACCCGCGATGCCTTCCTCGCTCATCGTCGGCACATTCGGCAGCAGCACCGAGCGCTTCGGTCCCGTGCCGGCCAGCACCTTCAGCTTGCCGCCGCCCAGCTGCGCGCGTAGCGGCGAGATATCGACGAAGGCGGCGTCGACCTGCTGGCCCAGCAACGCCGTCAGCAGCGGCGCGGAGCCCGCGAACGGCACGTGGACCATCTCGAGCCTGTTGGCAGAATTGAACAGCGAGCCGTGCAGGTGCGAGGAGCCGCCATTGCCGTTCGAGCCGTAGCTGAGGCGCCCCTGATGGCCCCTGGCATAGGCGATGAATTCCTTGAGCGTGTTGGCCGGTGACGATGCGGGAACCACGAGGAAGTTGGTGGAGGTGGCCACCTGGGCTACCGGAGTGAAGTCCTTTACCGCCGTGTACGGCAGCTTCTTGTAGAGGCCGGGCTCCTGGATCAGCGCGGTGGTGGAGAGCAGGAGCGTGTAGCCGTCAGGCTTGGCACGGGCCGCCAGTGCATTGCCGATCTGGCCGCTGGCGCCTGGCTTGTTTTCCACCACGACGCTGGTCTTCCAGCGCTTGCCCAGTTCATTGCCAAGCATGCGGGCCACGATGTCCGTGCCGCCGCCGGCAGCAAACGGCACGATGATGGTGACGGGGCGGCTTGGATAGGTACCTGCCGCGGTGTCCTGCGCGGTGGCCAGCGTCGGGCCAAGCGCCAACGCCAGCATCAGGGCACATGAGGTCTGTGTCCACCGCAGGCGCAACATTGCCAAGGTCATGCTTGTCTCCAGTCTGGTTATGTGCCGTCTGTCTCCGCTACGCCAGGTGACCGGTGCGGGCTCGGCTGGGATGAAGTTTTCCGCTTATCACGATCGCTGGGAAGGCTACAATGTCCGCCTGCCGGACAAACCAACAAATGGCTAAAATGTGACGACAACGCACATCGACGATGGCAACCGCTCGTTGCAGCGTGGCCTGGACGTGCTTGACTGCGTGCGGCAACACGCCCGGGGCGGCGTACGGGTAATGGAGATCATGCGGCTTTGCATGCTGGAACGGGCTACGGTCTATCGGCTCTTGAGCACGCTGATCGCCGCGGGCTACGTGGCCAAGCGGGACAGGTACTGGTATGTGCCCGGGCCGCGCATCCAGGACGTCTCCGGCGGCGCGCCCGTCAACGAACTCGCGACGCGGCTACAACCCGTGCTGCGGCACATCAGCGAAATTACCGAAGACTCTGCATTCGCGGTGGTGCGCGATGGCGCTCAGTCACACTGCATCGCCCGCCAGATCGGCACGTTCCCCGTCCAGGTGCTGATCGTGCAGGTTGGCCGCCGCCAGCCTTTGGGGGTCGGCGCCGCCGGACTTGCGCTGCTGGCTTCGTTACCTGAACACGAAGCCGCCGCAATGATTGCCGCCAACGCCGCGACCTTGGGCAGCTACGGCGGGATGACGCCCGAACGCATGCAGCTATTGCTGAAAGCCACGCGCGAGCGAGGCTGGTCTGTCGTCGGTAACCATGTAGCCACTGACACCCTCGGGGTGGGCATTGCCATTCCCGCCACGGGCGGCGTGCCGTTGGCCGCCATCAGCGTAGCCGCGCCGCTGGCACGCATGCAGCGTCAGCGCCAGACCTACATCATCAAGACGATCCAGGACGCGCTGGGGAAGCTATTGCCGACCGGCTTATAGAAGCATCCGCAAACGTTATATGCCGGGGCCGCATCAGATCCACTGGTCGTTCTCGACAGTACGCTCGCCCGTCGCACCGTCGCCTGTGTTCACCACACCTCGCGGCTCGATCAGCAGCAGCTTCACTTCTGCGTCTGCACAGGGCTTGTGCTCGACGCCCTTGGGCACCACCGCCATCTGGCCGGCGCGCAGCACGATAGAACTGTCGCCCAAAGGGCCCGCGCGGACATCGATGCGCAGCTCGCCCTCGAGCACGATGAACGCTTCATCCGTATCGTTGTGCCGATGCCACTGGAACTCGCCTTCGACCTTCACGACCTTGAACTGATAGTCGTTCATTTCAGCGACGACGCGCGGTTGCCAGTGACCGTTGATCTGCGCGATCTTGCCGGCCAGGTCGATGGCCTGGCACTGGCCGCGTTCGGCCGGCGCGGTGGTGTGGTTCGAGGATTGGTCCATCGTTCTCTCCGTTCAAAGGTCAATGCGCCGAGGATACGCATGCTCCTTGCGTCCGTATTGAACGATCGTGGCTGTTTTCAGGTGCGGTGGACGCTGCCCGCGGCCTGGAGCCAGCGCCCCGGCGTCAGCCCGAATGCTTTCGAGAAGTGGCGCGTCATGTGGCTCTGGTCAGCAAAACCCGCGGCCGCGGCGGCGTGGGCGAGCGAGGTGCCGGCGAGCAGCATGCGGCGCACCGCATCGAGGCGCCGCATCGTCAGATAGCGGTACGGGCTCGTGCCGTAGAACGTGCGAAAGTCGTGCGACAGGCTCCAGCGATCGCGGCCCGTCGCAGCTTCCAGTTCGACGAGCGTGACGACGCGGGCGCAGTTCGCGTGCAAATAGTCGCGTGCGCGCCGCGCCGAGAGGAAGTCGCCTTTCGGGCGTCGCGTGGACGTGCCAGTAACGGCGGCAAGGGCATACGCCAGTTCGGCGAGCGCATCGCTCTGTTCGAGCGATTCGAGCGTATGGCCGACGTGCTGCAGCAACGTCGCGGTTGCCGCTGCAAGACGCGGATCGGTCGTCACGCCGCCTTCGAGGAACGGCAGCGCGCGTCCACCGAGCACATCCTGAAAGAGCGCGGGTTCAACGTAGATCATCCTGTACCGGAACCCTTCGTCGGTGCCCGCCTGGCCATCGTGAATCTCGTCGGGGTGCAGCACCATCGTGTTGCCCGGCAGGCTGTTTCGCTGGCTGCGCCGATAGTTGAAACTCTGGACGCCGGCGAGCGTGCGGCCAATGGCATAGGTGTCGTGACGGTGCATGGCATACGCCTTGCCGTGAAACCACGCTTCGATGCGCTCGACGCCTTCCATCGGCTCGGCGCACCTCACCCAGTCGGGGCATGAGAGCGCTGCTGGTCGGTTCATGATGTATGAATTTTGGCGGCCCGGGGTGTCGCGCTGCGGTACAAGCCCCCGGGCGCGGTGCGATGCGCAGCAGCTACCCGGATTGTCGCACGGGAAGATCCAGTCGCCGGTGTTGCAGGACGAACAACGGGGCCACGGAATTTCCAGACTGGCCCTGAGCGAAAAACGCCAGACCATCGGCGGCCGCTTCCGGCCCCCGGATACGCTGGAGGCCGGGCCGTCCGCTCAACGCTGCGCCGCCTGCAACTGCCCGGCAAGCGGCCGATAGTGGGCGGTCTCGGACTCAACCAGT
Organism: Cupriavidus sp. 05N40; assembly: GCF_056397305.1. Taxonomy (NCBI): domain Bacteria; kingdom Pseudomonadati; phylum Pseudomonadota; class Betaproteobacteria; order Burkholderiales; family Burkholderiaceae; genus Cupriavidus; species Cupriavidus sp. 05N40. Next base: position 105,296 of record NZ_JBFTND010000002.1, on the reverse strand, counting down.
GCCCGGATTTCCTTGCCCGACACCGCAAACGTCTCGGCGCCCACGTTTTCCGTCAGGTACCTGACGAACTCCGGCCGCTTCATCGCCTTGATCAAGGCGGTCTCGATTGACTGCGCGACAGGCTCGGGGGTCTTCCCGGCAATGCCGATGCCGATCCAGCCCGCCATCTCGTACTGCTTCGGTCCGCTCTCTGCGATCGTCGGCACGGATGGCAGCAACCGGTGCCGTTCCTTGCCGGCCACCGCCAGGGGGCGCAGCTTGCCGGAGGCGATCAGCGGCATCGCTCCGCCGACATCGATCAGCGCGACATCCACCGTGCCGCCGGCCAGGTCGGTCTGCAGCGGCGTGGCGGTCTTGTAGGAGACCTGGTTGAACGTCACGCTTGCCATCTGCTGCATGCGCAGCGCCCCGAGCCGATAGTAGGCGGTGTAGCTGCCCAGGCTGACCGAGCCTGGCGCCCGCCTTGCCTCGGCCAGCACATCGGCGAGGGTATGAAAGCGGGACGCACCGCCGGTCACCAGCAGGGCCCCGAGTCGCATCATGCCGGCCACCGGGCGGAGATCGAGTTGCGGATCATAGGACGTGGAGGCGTTGATCAGCGGGTTGATGATCATCGAGCTCGGCGAGATCATCAGCATGCTGTACCCGTCCGCCGGTGCGGACAGGAGTGCCTGCACCGCTACCAGCGAATCCGCGCCCGGCTTGTTTTCCACCACGACGGGCTGTCCCAGTTCCTCCGCCGCAAGCCTGGCGAGCAGCCGCGCGCTGGAGTCGGCGCTGCTGCCCGGGCCGAGCGGCACCAGGAAACGTATCGGGCGTGCAGGCCATGTCTCGGCATGGGCTGCGCCGATGCCGGAAATCGGGCCTGGAACGCCGGGCAACGTTGCGGCCAGCGCGAGGGCCAGCAGGCGAATGCGGGATCGCTGTGTCATGGGTGTCTCCTGTATTGGGATCGGCGGAACCTCATATGACGGCCGCCTCCCGAAGTTGCCGCTGCACGGCGTCGCTCAAGCCAAGCCATCCCCCGAAGACTTCTTCGTTGTGCTCTGCCAGGGTTGGCGCTGAACGGATCGGCCCCGCGGGCGTGGCTGACAGCCGTGGGCCCACGCCAGGCATCCGGACGGTCCCGATGCGGGGATTCTCGACGCTTTCAATGCTGCCTCGCTCCAGATAGTGGCGATCCGAGAAAATGTCCTCGATGGAGTATGTCAGCGTGTACGCAAGCCCGGCGTCGTGCAAGGCGGTCTCGACCTCAGGTACCGCAAGCCCCTTGATCCATCGGCCGACGATGGCATTCAACTCGACGACATGCTCCCATCGCTGGCGATGGGTGGCGTACCGGGGATCGTCGGCCAGCGCCGGCGTACCCATCGCGCCGCACAGGCGCCGGAACATGGCGTCGTTGGACATGGTGAGCACGAGATAACGGCCATCGCAGGTCTCGAAGATGTCCCCCGGCGCCGCTGCCGCCGCAAGATTGCCCTGCCGTTGCCGGACCTCGCCGAGCCGGTCATAGGCCGGGGCCAGGGTATCGGTAAAGCGGAAGACGGATTCATAGAGCCCGAGGTCGATGTGCTGCCCCGCCCCGCCGTTTGCGTCGCGATGATAGAGCGCCATCATCACTGCGTACGCACCGAATAGCGCGGCCTGGTAGTCCGCCATCGTCACCCCCGGTCTCACGGGAGGACGATCCGGGAACCCGGAAATATGCAGGACGCCGCTGAACGCCAGCGCGATGCGATCGAAGGCAGCGCGCTTCGCGTAGGGACCGGTCTGCCCGAAGCCGGACACGCTCAGCATGACGAGCCCTGGATTGAGCGCGGACAAGGCCTCGTAGTCAAGTCCCCACGCGGCAAGCGTTCCGGGACGGAAATTCTCTACCACCACGTCGACCTTTGTCGCCAGCTGGCGGGCCAGTGCCTGGCCTTCCGGCTTGCGCAGATCGAGCGTGACCGACTTCTTGTTCCGTCCCTCGACATTCCAGTACAGGCTTTCGTTATCGACAAAGGGACCGATCTTCCGCAATGGATCGCCGGTACCCGGTTGTTCGACTTTCACGACTTCCGCACCGAAGTCGGCCAGCAGGGTCCCGGCCACGGGTCCGGCAATCATCGTCCCCAGGTCCAGCACCTTGAGGCTGGCAAGCGGTCCCCGTCGCTGGCCGCTGGCTTCGTCGCGCATTCCCGGCTCACTCATCTGATGTACTCCTTGTCAATTTCCTGAAGACCCGGCGTCCGGGCATCCGTGCAGCCTCGCAGGCCGCCACCTCCACCTGGTAGCCGGCTTTTCCGTGGAGGATGCGCAGCGCCGGCGCGAGCAAGCGCTACACGCGGCCGGCAGCCCTGGCGGCGGCCACGACCTGCGACCATTTCCCCAGCTCCGCGCGCTGGTACTGGAGCGCCTCGGCCGGCGTTCCCGGCGCCCCTGTCAACCCGTAGTTCTTCATGCTGCCCGCGCTTGCCGGATCGGCCAGGAAGCCGTTCAGGGCGGCGTTGAGCGTGGCTACCGTGTCATCACCGGCGCGGGCGGGGACATAGACTCCCAGCCAGGTATCGACCGAGTAGCCCGGCACCGCCCCGGATGCCCTCGGTACGCCGCGCAGCTCGCTCCCGGCCGTGGAACTGGTGATGGCCAGCGGCACGAGCTTGCCCGCCCGGATATGCACTTCCACCGACGACGTGTTGGTCAGCAGCACGTCGATCTCGTTCGAGAGCAATGCCACCTCGGCCTGGACCGTCCCCTTGTAGGGAACGTGCATCATCTCGATCCCCGCCGAGAGCTGGAGATACTCCATGGCCATGTGGAGGACGCTGCCGGTGCCGCTCGAGCCGTAGGTCAGCTTTCCGGGATTCTGCTTCGCGTACCGGATCACGTCCTGAAGATTGCGGAATCCCTTTGCGGGGTTGGCGACGATCAGGGTCTCGGCCTTCGCCAGCAGTCCGACGATGCGGAAGTCGTTCAACGTGCTGTACTGCACGCTCTGGACGAGCGGGTTGACCACCATGGTGCTGCTCGGTCCGATCAGCAGCGTATGCCCGTCCGGCGCTGCCCGCGCGACGAACTGCGCACCGATCGCGCCGGTCGCGCCCGTCTTGTTCTCCACCACGGCGGCCTGTCCTCGCGCCCGGGTCAGGTGCCGCGCGAAAGCGCGAGCCATGATGTCGGTGGTGGCGCCGGGCGCGGTCGGCACGATGATGGACACCGGCCGCCCGGGGTCGAGCGCGGCAAGCGCCGGACGGATCCCTGCACACAGACCCATCGCCGCCAGCCCGAGCACGTGCTTGCCGAATGCGCGCCGTCCCGCCGAATGCTCATTGCCGAATATTTCCATGCTCGCCTCCAGTCTCCGCAGAACCGTCAAACATGCAGGATCGTTGCCGCCGCGACCGCCGCGTCATGACCAACCTGGCCGCCGTTGTTTTCGGCCAGCGCGACCTTGGCGTCGTCGCGTTGCCGTGGCCCCGCCTGGCCCCGCAACTGTTGTGTCAGTTCGACGAGCTGGGCCACGCCCGTCGCGCCGATGGGATGCCCCTTGCTCAGCAGGCCGCCGCTTGGATTGACGGATATCCGGCCATTGATTCCCGTCTGGCCGCTTCGCAATAGCGCGGGGCCCTCGCCCGGGCCACAGAGTCCTAGCGACTCGTAGTACATCAGTTCCGCGGGTGCCGAGGCATCGTGCAGCTCGGCTACGTGAATGTCGCGCGGATCGACGCCGGCTTCCTCGTACGCCTGGAATGTGGCGCGGACGGCGGCAGGCTTCCCGCTGCCCTCAGGCGTTCCGGAGACGATGACCGATCCACCCACCCACACCGGGCGCCGCGCGGAAAGGCGCGCGGCGCGTTCGGGAGAGCAGACGACGATGGCGGCTGCGCCGTCGCCGATCGACGAGCACATCTGCAGCGTCAGCGGATCGCTGATGACCCGGCTCGCCAGCACGTCCGGGACTGTCGTCTCCGCCCGAAACTGGGCATTCGGATTCAACGAGGCGGCCCTGCGGCTCTTGACCACGATCCCCGCCAGGTCCGCGCGCGTGGCGCCGGTCTGCGCCATGTACTTGCGGGTTCGGGCGGCGTAGATATCCATGAAGATGGACCCGCTTCCCGCGCCGACGTGTTCCGGCTGCTTCTCGTCGAGATCGACAGCCGTGGCCAGCGCCGCCAGCGAAACCCGCTTGTCCGGATGCGTCATGCGTTCGGCGCCCACCACCAGCGCGGCCTGTACCCTGCCGCTGCACACCGCCCTCCAGGCCAGATGGAATGCCGTGCTTCCCGATGCGCAGGCATTCTCGACATTGAAGATCGCCTGCCCCCGCAGTCCGAGAAAGCGAAGCGCCGCCTGCCCGCGAATCATTTCCTGCCCGGTGATCATGCCCCCGACCGCATTCGAGAAATACACCTCGTCCACGTCATCCGGCTGCATTCCGGCATCGCCGAGGGCCGCCCTCGCGGCCTGCTCGGCAAGGTGCCGGACCGTGAGATCGGGAAACTTGCCGAACGGCGTCATGCCGACCCCGACAATTGCACATGCCTGTTTCATCTATGGCTCCGGTGAGATTGGAAGCGCCGGGAATCAACGCCCCTGGAAGCGCGGTGCGCGCTTTTCGCGGAATGCGGCAAGGCCTTCGGCGCGGTCGAAGGAGGCGGAATACAACTGGCTCAGGTCCCGTTCCCGACGCATGGCCGCACCGTGGGGCTGCGTCGGCGCATCGCTGATCGCCTCTTTCATCCGCCCCAGCAGCAGCGGGCTCTTCGCCGCCAGGCGCTGCGCCAGGGCGGCCACCGTGGAGCGGAACGCCTCATCCTCGGCCACGGCCTGCACCAGGCCGATGGCCTGCGCGTCGCGGGCAGGGATAAGCTCTCCCGAGAACATCAGGTACTTCGCCATGGCAACACCGACCATCCTCGGCAGCCGGACGGTGGCACCCGCGCCGGGAAACAGGCCGTAGTTCGAATGGCCGTCGCCGAGCCTTGCCGATGCCGCGGCCACGACAAAGTCGCAGGCGAGCATCAGTTCCAGGCCGCCCGCCACCGTCACACCGTTCACGGCGGCGATGATCGGCTTGGGACAGAGTTCCATGGCATCCGTCAGGCCGGAAATGGTGCGCAGGAAGGCAGCGCTTGCCTCGGTACCGGCGCCGCGGCTTTCCGCCTCCTTGAGGTCGGCGCCCGCGCAGAACGCTCGCCCGGCCCCCGTCAGGACAATCACGCCTACCTCGGGATCACGCGCCGCGGCGGCGAATCTCTCCTGCAACGCGCTGACCAGCGAGCCCGAGAGTGCATTCAGGGCTTCCGGCCTGTTCATGGTCAACCACAACACACCACCTTCGTTGGCCATATCGACCACATTCTTTTGCTGCGTCGGCATATCTTCTCCTTGTCCGTTCAAGCGGTTCATTTGTACGCTGCCGCAGCCMTGCTGCCATATACGATCATCGGGTCTCTCCTTCCTGTTCCTCGAGGTCCTCGGGATATCGACTCAATGCCTGTAGCCGGCATCGATCCGGTCGAGCAGTCGCAGCAACGCCGGCCATTCGCGCTTGCCGAAGGTGCCGGCGCGGGCATCCATCGCCCGGACGGTGTCGTCGATCGCCTGCTGCGACGGCAGGACGACCTCCGCGCTGGCGGCCATGGCGTCGACCTGCGTGCGGCAGGCCATCTCGAGCCAGTAGATGCGGCTGAACGCCTCGGCCGCGCTCGGGCCGACCGCCAGCAGGCCGTGGTTGCGCAACACCACTACGTCGTGATCGCCGAGCGAGCTGACCAGCGGCGCCTGCTGCGCGAGTTCGACGACGGGGCTGTCGAAGTCGTGGTAGGCAGTCCTGCCGTGGAAGCGCAGCGCCGTCTGGGTCATCGGCAGCAATCCGCACGGCAGCGCGGACAGCGCCATGCCGGCGCGGGTATGGGTATGAATGACGCAGTGCACGTCAGGCCTCGCGCGGTGGATGGCGGTGTGGATCACCATGCCGGCGCGGTTGACCTGGTAGTCATGCTCGTTCAGCGGGTTCAGCAGGACATTGCCGTCGAGGTCGATCTTGACGAGGTTCGACGCGCAGACCTCGCTGTAGAGATACCCATAGGCATTGATGAGAAGGTGCTCGGTGCCGGGAATCCGCAGCGTGATGTGGTTGTAGATCAGGTCAGTCATCCCGTAGCGGTCGACGAGACGGTAGCAGGCGGCCAGTTCCTGGCGGGCCCGCCATTCGGCGTCGCTGACGGTGGCTCGTACGGCTTCGCGCGCAATGGTGAAAGGAGGGTTCATGTTCTCTGTAAGGTCTATTCGACGCGGACGTTGCCTGCCTTGATGACCCTGCCCCAGCGCTCGCTCTCCGAGACGAAGTAGCGATTGAGTTGCGCCGGGGTCATGACGTCGGACTCCATGCCGAACTCGGCGATCTGCCTGCGCACCTCGGGCTCGGCGAGGATATCGGTGACGGTATGGCCCAGCTTCTCCACCACGCCGGGCGGCGTCTTGCCGGGGGCGACGATGGCGAGCCAGGAATTCGCCACCACGTCTGGATAGCCGCTCTCCGCGAAGGTCGGTACGTCAGGCAGTGCCGGGACACGCTTCGTGCCGGTGAAGGCGATGGCGCGCACCTTGCCGGCGCGTATGTGCGGGGCGAAGAGCTGGAGGGTGTCGATCATGACTTCGAACCTCCCCGCCATCAGGTCCGGCAGCGCGGCCGCGGAGCCCTTGTACGGGATGTGCTCGAGCCGGATTCCCGTATTCATCGAGATCAACTCGCCGGCGAGGTTCGCCGTCGAACCGGAGCCCGAGCTGCCATAGCGAATCCGGTCCGGATGAGCCCTGCCCCAGGCCACCAGATCCGCGACAGAGTGGATCGGCAAGTCGGCATTCACCACGAGCAGGAGCGGCACGCGCGCCATCATGGCCACGCCCGTCAGGTCGCGGCCCGTGTCGTAGGGAAGCTTGCTGTAGAGCAACGGGTTGGAGATGTGCGCGGGCGAGGTGGCCAGCAACGTGTAGCCGTCCGGATCGGACCTGGCGACGTAGTTCGCGCCGACCTGCACGTTGGCGCCCGGCTTGTTCTCGACGTAGAAGCTCGTGCCAAGCCGCGCCGACAGACGGCTGCCAATGAGCCGCGAGACCGCGTCGATGGGCCCGCCGGGCACCGAGGGCACCAGGAGCCTGACCGGCTTCGAGGGATAGGCCGGCTCCGCGGCCTGAGATGCCGTGATGGCGCAACCTATCAGGCCGAGTGCCGCAAGCGTGCCGGCAAGGCACCTGAATCCGAAAGCTGCTCGCATGTTTCCTGTCTCCTGCGGGATGGACGTGAATGGTTTGCCGCTGGTCCGGCGCGCTCAGTCGAGCAGCGCGACCTGAACATCCCGCGCGCCCTGGTAGGGATTGCGGCCGTGCCATACCTGCAGGTTGTCCAGGACCATCACGTCGCCGTCGCGCCATGCCCAGCTATGGGTGTTCCGGTCGCATACGGCATTGATGTGGTCGACCTCTGCGGTCTCCAGGCGTTGCGCGCGACCGAGAAACATGCCGGTCGGGTAGCGCTGGTTCTTCCGGATCACCGTATCGAGCACTTCCGTGGCCGTGTGGGACCGGTGCAGCCCCGAGCGGTACAGACGCTGCCCGGTCTGCGGATGGTCAAGAAAAGGGGCAAGCGTGGCAAACACCGTCAGGGAGCCATCGTCGTGCCAGAGCGGCTCGAGGCTGCGCGCCGCGCACAGGGCTTCGACTTCCGCCGCACTGTCGGTGCCGAACGCATGGTTCCAGCCGTATTGATCCTGGTCGACATACGAGGCTTCGACCGTATCCGTCTTCGGTCCGTAGGTCAGGGCCGAGCGCACGCCCAGCGACTCGATCTTCGCGACCAGCTCCTCGCCCATCTGTGTCACGAAATTGCGCGCATCGGCAACGACGGTCTCGCCGCCCACCGGCGCCGTCCTGTGCGAAAAGAAGGCGATCCGCTTTGGAAACTGTCGCCGGTACGCCATCTCCGAATGCACGCCCAGCCCGACGCTGGCATCCAGGCGGGTCGCTTCCATCACACGTCCCGCGATCTGCATGCGTGGCGCACGTCCGCCGAGGTATCCGTCCTGGAACGGGGGAAGCTGGTCGATGATGTCGGCGAAGTCGGCGGTATCCGGTGTCGGAAAGCCCCGCAATACGATGCCGCCGTGGCGGCTGACGAGCGCCTCGAGCACGGGCATGGCGTTGCGCGTCCATGCGCGAAAGCGCGTTCTCTCCCGCAATGCGTCGCCGTACGGCTCGATGAAGAGCGGCGGCTGCCCCGCCGCGCGCTCATGGCACCGCACCCCATTTCCCAATGCCTCGACCAGTTCCGAAGCCACCGCGATCCGACTTTCGTTCATTTCGTCTTCCCTTTGCCATTCCGGCACCGTCCTGCCGCCCTCGCTCGCCCRGCGGGGTGACACAACTCTACGAAAGCCAGCCGGTGCCAGTGATTCCCCCGATATGCCAGGCGATTCCAAAACGGAATACTTCCGGGTCAACCCGAACCAACATAGTCCGGAGGAAGCTGGATGCGGATAGATGATCTCCGAGCGTTCGTACTCGTGGCACGACACGGCAGCCTGCACCGCGCAACGGCACAGGCCGGCGTGACGCAATCCGCGCTGTCGAAGGCACTGGCCCGCCTGGAGTCGGAAGCCGGGATACGGCTGTTTGACCGCACCGCCCGCGGCGTGGCGCTCACGCAGCCAGGGCAGTCGTTGCTCGCACGTGCCGAACAGGTCGTGCTTGCGAGCCACGATCTCATGGGCGAGCTGGAAGCCCAGCGTTCGGCGCGCGCGGGGAATATCCGCCTCGCGGGCACGCCCCACCTTGTCTCGGCGTTCCTGATGCCGGTGATCGCGCAGTTCCTGGCGAGCCGTCCGCTCGCCCGCTTCTCGATCGACACGAGCCTGACGCAAGGCGCACTGCAGGCGCTGCTGTCTGGCGAAGTCGACTTCGCGTGCGGAGGATTGCCTCCCGGCGTGCCTGACGGCCTGCTCCACGCCCCTCTGCAGCCGCTGGCCATGCAGATCGTCGCGCGTGCCGATCATCCGCGGCTGCGCGCATGGAAGACGCTGGCTGATCTGGCTGACGAGCGCTGGGCGCTTCCGCAACCGTCATCCAGCGTGTACCAGATCGTGCAGGAGGCCCTCGCCCGCCAGAAACTGCCGCCGCCACGCGTCGCCGTGGAGTGGAACGGGTCGGGCGGCTCGGTTGGCGAGCTGATTCGCAACAGCGACCTGCTCGGCGTCGTGGCGCAGCGCGCGTTGCAGCAGGCGGATGGACGCGACCTCTGCGTGGTCGGCGATCCCAGCCTGCTCCGGCAACCCGGGATCGCGCTGTTCTGGCGCGGTGACGCCTATCTTTCGCCGTTCTGCGTCGAATTCAGGGAAACGCTGCTTTCTCCGTTTCTGTCACGGGAGAGGGAATGCGCAGTCGCGTGACCCGGCCGGCGGCAATGGCCTGCGGATTCAACCGCGATCCGCACACCGATGGCGCACGCGCCAGCGACGTGTCATCGCAGGCCTGATCACACCCGCATCTCGCAAGTGCGGGGGGCGCCGGCGGCCGATAGTGCCGCTGGTTCGCCTGAGAGTCCGCTATTGCAATCGCCTGGAAACTGGTTATGCTTTGCACTGGTTTGAGATACCCCTAGATCGTGCGTCATATCGTCCGCCGGCATTCGTGGATTGCCGGACTCCTTCTGCTTGTGTTCCTGTCAGTCCAGCTGGCAACGGCCGCTTACGCCTGTACGATGGGCCTGAGCGAGCCGGCAGGACAGGCGCCGATGGAGAACATGGTGTCTTGCGCGGACATGGCCGACCAGGATGCCGCGCAGAACGATGGCCAGAAAGCGCTTTGCATGAGCCATTGCCAGGCTGATGCAAAGCACGCCGATCTCTCCGCGCCACAGATTCCGGCGCATATCCCGCTCCTCGTCAGCATCCTCGTCGAGCCCCCCGTACTGGATGCCGCGCCGCTGATCGCCGTGCGCGCGCAGACCCAGCCGCGTGCGCCGCCACCGCCGCACGCCATTCTCCACTGCTGTTTCCGCACCTAGCCTCCGAAGCTACGCCACATCTTTGTCGCTCCCGACCTCTCGGGAGTGGTGGTCGTTGTTTCCGGAGGCTTTATGTCATTCCCGCGTTATCTGCGGCGGGCGCTGCTTTGCGCGTCCGCCCTCGGCATGTCGGTGTCGCTTGCTGCGCCACCGCATGCCGCCCCTGTTCTATCCATCGAAGAGGCCGCCGCACTTGCAACGGCGCATGCGCACGATGCCGAGGATTCGCACGGTGCCATCGAAGCGGCCGTGCAACAGGCTGTTGCTGCAGGCCAGTTGCCCGATCCCGTCTTCAAGGTTGGACTGAACGATGTGCCTGCCGATGGCCACGACAAGTTCTCGCTGAGTCGTGACTCCATGACCACGCGTTCGGTCAGCGTGCTGCAGGAATTCACGCGCGCTGACAAGCGACGGGCGCGCGCCGCGCGCTTCGAGGCAGAAGCCGCTTCCGCCGATGCGCGACGCATGGTCGGCGTGACCAATGTCCAGCGCAGCGCCGTGGCCGCGTGGATCGACCGCCGGTACGCCGAGCAGGCGGCCGCACTGCTTGGCCACCACGCGCATCCATTGAATCTCGCGCTGGAAGCCGCCAATGTGGCCTATCGCAGCGGCCGCGGCACGCGTGCCGACGTGCTGTCCGCGCAACTGGAAGTGCAAAAACTGCTCGACCGTGAAGGCGAGAACCAGGCGGCGCTCGACACCGCCCGCGTCAATCTGTCGCGCTGGATAGGCGCGGACGCCGCGCGTCCGCTCGGCGAAAGCCCTGCGCTGGCCGTACCGGATCGCATCGGGCAACTCATCCGTACGCGCTACGACGGCGTACCGGAAATTGCCGCGGCCCAGCGCGCCGTTACCCTTGCAGAGAGCGAAGTGCGCGTGGCGGACGAAGCGCGCAAGCCCGACGTCGCGGTCGAGCTGATGTATAGCCAGCGCGGCTCGGCGTACTCCAACCTGGCGTCGATCAACGTGAGCTTCCCGCTGCCGTGGGATCGCGCCAACCGGCAGGACCGTGAAGTGTCCGCACGGCTCGCACAGGCCACGGAGGCGCGCGCCAAGGCGGAAATCATCCAGCGCGATACCGACGCGGTAGTCGGTGCGCGCCTCGCGGAGTTGCGTCGCAACCTGGAACGCCTCAAGCGCTATGACGACGCCACGCTGCCGCTTGCCAACGCACAGGCGGATGCCGCGCTGACGGCCTACCGCGCCAACACGGGTTCGCTGCTGGCGGTGGCTGAAGCCAATCACCGCGCCATCGATACCGCGCTGGAACGCCTGGCCCTGGAGCGACGCACAACAAGGCTCTGGGCCGAACTCACCTTCCTGACGCCCCTGCCCACCGCACAAACCGAACCGGCTACCAAGGATCTCAAATGAGCCCACGACTAAAGATCGCCATGGCGTGCCTGGTTCTGACCGGTGCGGCCGGATATGCGGGCTATCGCTTCGGCGTTTCGCAGGGAATGCCTGCCATGCCCGGCAAACCGGAGACCGGCGCGACAGCGAAAGCCGGCGATATCGAACCACAAGCTGGAAGGAAGGTTCTCTACTGGCACGACCCGATGGTGCCGGGGCAGCGCTTCRACAAGCCGGGCAAATCGCCTTTCATGGATATGCAACTGGTGCCGGTCTATGCCGATGGCGACGGTGCCGGCAATAGCGGTGTCACCATCGACGGCCGCGTCACGCAGAACCTGGGCATCCGCACGGCAGAGGTGAAGTCCGCGCGTATCGCCTCCGTGCTAGAGGCACCCGGCAATGTGGCGATCGACGAGCGCAGCGTCCAGGTCATCCAGGCGCGCACCACCGGCTTCGTGCAGCATGTGGGCGTGCGGGCCACACTCGATCCGGTGCGAAAGGGCCAGGCATTGATCACCCTCTACGCACCCGACTGGGTGGCGGCACAGGAAGAATACCTGGCCGTGGCGCGGCTGCCCCAAGGGCTACAGGGCGACCTGGCGGGTGCGGCAAAAGCGCGCATGCTGCAAGCCGGCATGACACCTGGCCAAGCCGATGCGGTCGCCCGGTCGGGAACGCTGCAGACGGGCCAGGGCATCGCCAGCCCGCTCGATGGCGTGGTGACCGAAATCGCGGTACGCGAGGGCATGACGGTGACCCCGGGCATGACACTGTTCCGGCTGGCGGATCTCGGCCAGGTATGGGTGATTGCGGAAGTGCCCGAGGCCCAGGCGCGTGGCATCGCACCAGGACAGGCCGTCACGGTGTCGGCCGCCGCCGCCCCGGAGCCCGTGACCGGCAAGGTCGATGCGATTCTGCCCGACGTCAATCCGGCCACGCGCACCATCAAGGTCCGCATCGTCTTGCCAAACAGGCAGCACAGGCTGGCGCCCGGCATGTTTGCCAACGTGCGTTTCGACAGCGGCGACCGGCAGGACGTGTTGCAGATTCCATCCGAGGCCGCGATTCGTACGGGTCGGCGCACCATCGTCATGGTCGATGCAGGTCCGCAAGGTTATGTGGCCACCGAAATCCGCACAGGTCATGAATCCGACGGCATGACCGAAGTCCTCTCCGGATTAAGCGCCGGTCAGAAGGTCGTGACCTCCGGCCAGTTCCTGATCGATTCCGAAGCGAGCCTGCGCGGCACGTCGGAGCGGCTGGTATCGCCCGCCGGTGCATCCCCGCCCGCCGCGGCGGTGCAGGAATACGAAGGCACCGGTCGCATCGAGGCGGTCAATGCCGACGGGCTGACGATCTCGCATGGCCCGATTCCCGCCGCGCAGTGGGGCGCCATGACCATGGATTTCGCCGCACGCGACGCTGCATTGCTCAAGGGATTGAAGCCGGGCGATCGTATCCGGTTCCGTTTCCGCCTGGAACAGGACGGCGCGGCCACGCTATCGTCGGTAAAGCCGGCTGGCGCCGAAGGAGCCAAGCCATGATTGCGCGCATCATCCTGGCATCGATACGCAATCGCTTCCTGGTGCTGCTGGCCACAGTCATGCTGGCCGCGTGGGGTCTGTGGGCGATCCACGGCACGCCGCTCGATGCATTGCCGGACCTGTCCGACACACAAGTCATCATCCGCACACCGTTCCCGGGGCAAGCGCCGCAGCTTGTCGAAAACCAGGTTACCTATCCGCTCACCACCACGATGCTGTCGGTGCCGGGGGCCAGGACGGTACGGGGCTACTCCTTCTTCGGGGACTCGTTTGTCTACGTCCTGTTCGAGGACGGGACCGACCCGTACTGGGCTCGCTCGCGCGTACTGGAGTACCTGAACCAGGTGCAGTCCCGCCTCCCGGCAGCGGCCAAGCCAGCATTGGGGCCCGACGCAACCGGCGTGGGCTGGATCTATGAGTATGCGCTGGTCGACCGGACTGGCCGCCACGACCTGAGTTAGTTGCGCGCCTTACAGGACTGGTTCCTGCGCTTCGAGCTGAAATCCTTGCCGAACGTCGCCGAGGTAGCGTCGCTGGGCGGCATGGTCCGGCAGTACCAGATCGTGCTGATGCCTGACCGCCTGCGCGCCTATAACCTCTCGCAGGCCAAGGTGCTCGCCGCGATCCGCGGGGCCAACCAGGAGGCAGGCGGATCGGTACTGGAGCTTGGGGAGGCCGAGTACATGGTCAGGGCCTCGGGCTACCTGAAGACGCTCGACGATTTCAGGCAGGTACCGATCGAGGCCAGCAGCGCGGGCATCCCTGTCCGCCTGGGGGATATCGCCACGATCCAGCTCGGGCCGGAGACGCGACGCGGCATCTCCGAGCTCGACGGCCAGGGCGAGGTGACGGGCGGCGTCATTGTGATGCGCTCGGGCAAGAACGCGCTGGAAACTATCGATGCGGTCAAGGCCAGACTGGAAGTGCTCAAGAAAAGCCTGCCTGCCGGCGTCGAGATCGTCACCACCTACGATCGCTCCGGGCTGATCCACCGTGCAGTGGACAATCTCACCCACAAGCTCATCGAAGAATTCATCGTCGTTGCGCTGGTGTGCCTGGTGTTTCTGTTTCACCTGCGCTCCGCCCTGGTGGCCATCGTGTCGCTGCCCCTTGGCATTCTGGCCGCGTTCGTCGTCATGCGGTACCAGGGCGTCAATGCCAACATCATGTCGCTGGGCGGCATCGCAATTGCGATTGGCGCGATGGTGGATGCGGCCGTCGTGATGATCGAGAACGCCCACAAGCATCTGGAGCACTGGCATGCCAGCCATCCTGGCCAGCCGATGTCCGGGGCAGAGCGCTGGCGCGTGATTGGCGAATCCGCTGCGGAGGTGGGTCCGGCATTGTTCTTCTCGCTGCTGATCATCACGCTGTCATTTGTGCCGGTGTTCACGCTCGAAGCCCAGGAGGGTCGGCTGTTCTCGCCCCTGGCGTTCACCAAGACGTACTCGATGGCGGCAGCGGCTGGCCTGTCGATCACGCTGGTGCCGGTGCTCATGGGTTACCTCATTCGCGGCCGCATCCCCGGCGAGCACGCCAATCCGCTGAACCGCTGGCTGATCCGCGCCTACCAGCCCGTCCTGGCGAAGGTACTCCGCTATCCGCGAACCACCGTCGTCCTGGCAGCCATCGCCCTGGCGGCAACGGCCTGGCCAATCGCGCGGATCGGTGGCGAATTCATGCCACCGCTGGACGAAGGCGACCTGCTCTACATGCCCTCGGCGCTACCCGGCCTTTCGGCTGGCAAGGCCGCGCAGTTGCTGCAGCAGACAGACCGCCTGATCAAGTCGGTTCCGGAAGTCGCCACCGTCCATGGCAAGGCTGGTCGCGCCGACTCGGCTACCGATCCGGCGCCGCTGGAGATGTTCGAAACCACGATCCAGTTCAAGCCGCGCAATCAGTGGCGTGCCGGCATGACCCCGGACAAGCTGGTGGAAGAACTCGATCGCGTGGTGAAGGTGCCGGGCTTGTCGAACCTCTGGGTGCCGCCGATCCGCAACCGCATCGACATGCTGGCCACCGGTATCAAGAGCCCGGTTGGCATCAAGGTGGCGGGCACCGACCTGAAGGAAATGGACCGGCTTGCCACCCGCATCGAGGAAGCCGTGAAGTCCGTCCCCGGTGTCACGTCC
Source organism: Cupriavidus sp. 05N40 (assembly GCF_056397305.1). NCBI lineage: Bacteria > Pseudomonadati > Pseudomonadota > Betaproteobacteria > Burkholderiales > Burkholderiaceae > Cupriavidus > Cupriavidus sp. 05N40. The sequence continues at coordinate 90,216 of NZ_JBFTND010000002.1, read as the reverse complement.
GCACTGGCGGAGCGGCTGACCGGGGGACGCTACATCGACATCGATATCGACCGCGCGGCCTCGGGTCGCTATGGTCTTAATATCGGCGACATACAAAGCATCGTGTCCTCGGCAATCGGTGGCGACAACGTCGGCGAAGTGGTGGACGGGTTGGCGCGTTTCCCGATCAATCTGCGGTATCCACGCGACTATCGCGATTCCGTCGAGCAACTGCGCAGCCTTCCGGTCGTGACGGATCGTGGACAGCAGATCGTCCTGTCCGATGTGGCGCGCATCCAGGTGGTGCAGGGGCCGCCGATGCTGCGCAGTGAAAATGCCCGGCTGTCGGGATGGATCTACGTCGATATCCGCGGGCGCGACCYGCGCTCGGCCGTGCGTGACATGCAAGCCGCAGTGGCCAGGGCGGTGCCGATGCCGGCCGGCTATTCGCTGAGCTGGTCCGGGCAGTTCGAGTATCTGGAACGCGCAAGTGCGAAGCTCAAGGTGGTGGTGCCATTCACGCTGCTGATCATCTTCGTACTGCTCTACCTGGTATTCGGCCGCCTCGACGAGGCGCTGCTGATCATGGGGACGCTGCCGCTGGCGTTGATCGGTGGCTTCTGGCTGCTTTACGTGCTCGGCTACAACCTGTCCGTGGCGGGCGTGATCGGCTTCATCGCACTGGCCGGCGTGGCGGCCGAGTTCGGCGTGATCATGCTGCTATACCTCAAGAACGCCTGGCACGACCGACAGCAGCGAGGAGAGACGGACGTCGCTGCACTGCTTGCCGCCATCCAGGAGGGCGCGGTGCAGCGCGTGCGCCCCAAGGCCATGACGGTGGCCGTCATCCTTGCCGGGCTCATCCCGATCATGTGGTCGCATGGCACCGGTTCGGAAGTCATGCAACGCATTGCGGCACCGATGGTCGGTGGCATGATCACGGCGCCGCTGCTGTCGCTATTCGTGGTACCCGCCGTGTACCTGCTGATGCGCCGTCGCCAGGCGACCACATACCCCGCCCTTACCCACCCGACTCTCAAGGAGGAAACATGAAGACGCCCCTCGATGCCGTTGCGATTGCGCTCGCGCTCGCTTTCGGTCTGGTGCCTGCGGCATTTGCCGCGAATATGGATGGCATGGACATGAAGCCCGCGACCGGCGCCGCGAAGGCGCCTCAACCCGTCCCGGCCGAGATTCGCAAGATCGACGCGGCAACGGGCAAGGTCACGCTCAAGCATGGGCCGATTGCCAACCTGGGCATGTCCGCGATGACCATGGCATTTCCCGTCAAGGACCCCGGAACATTGAAGAACCTGAAGGAAGGTGACAGGGTGTCGGCAACCTTCGACACCTTGGACGGCAAGGCAACGGTTATCGAGCTGAAGAAGTAACCCGATGCAATCCAGAGGTCTGGCAGTGCCGCCAGTCATGCAGCCAGCCTGACCTCTGGAGATGCAGAAGCATGGGGGGCCGTGAGCTGCGAGCTGCTTAAGCGGGTTGCATGGTTTCCATTGTTCGACTATATTCGAAAAATGGAAACAAATAACGCCCTGGAAGCGCTAGCCGCGCTCGCTCACGCCGTCCGCCTGGCCGTGTTCCGCCTGCTCGTGCAGGCGGGGCCCGAAGGTCTGCCAGCGGGCCGCATTGCTGAATTGATGGAGACGCCGGCCTCGTCGCTGTCGTTCCACCTCAAGGAATTGCACCGGGCGGGCCTGCTGGCAAGCCGGCAGGAAGGCCGGTCGATCATCTACATGGCTCGCTTCGAGACCATGAATGCCTTGCTTGGCTACCTCACCGAGAATTGCTGCGGCGGCGCGCCGTGTTCGCCGGTGCCCTCCTGTTCCGTTGCCGCGGGGTCCTGAATTGGCGAGCAGACCGCGGAGTCGGGCAATGAGCACAGTGCAACGGACTGCCGCGGCAACGCAGGCCAGTGCCATCGGCTTCTTCGAGCGCTACCTGACCGTCTGGGTTGCGCTCTGTATCGTCGCTGGCATCCTGCTCGGCCAATGGCTGCCGGCGGTCTTTCAGGCCATCGGTGCCATGGAAGTCGCCCAGGTGAACCTGCCCGTGGGCGTGCTGATCTGGGTCATGATCATTCCGATGCTGATCAAGATCGATTTTGGCGCCATGGGCCAAGTCGCGGGCCACTGGCGCGGCATCGGCGTGACGCTCTTCGTGAACTGGCTCGTCAAGCCGTTCTCGATGGCACTGCTCGGCTGGATCTTCGTGCGCCATCTGTTTGCGGGCTGGCTACCGGTCGACCAGCTCGACAGCTACATCGCCGGCCTGATCCTGCTGGCCGCCGCGCCCTGCACGGCCATGGTGTTCGTCTGGTCGCAGCTGTGCAAGGGTGATCCGTATTTCACGCTCTCGCAGGTGGCGCTCAACGACGCCATCATGGTCGTGGCGTTCGCGCCCGTCGTTGGCCTGCTGCTGGGCCTGTCGTCGATCAGCGTCCCATGGGACACGCTGATCGCTTCGGTCGGGCTCTATATCGTGATTCCGGTGCTGATCGCGCAGGTCATCCGCAAGGCGCTGCTGGCGCGCGGCGAAGCCACCTACCAGCGTGTCACCGGCGCCTTCGGCCCCTACTCGATTGCCGCACTGCTCGCGACGCTCGTGATGCTGTTCGGCTTCCAGGGCGATGCCATCGTGGACCAGCCGCTGGTCATCTTGTTGCTGGCCGTCCCGATCCTGATCCAGGTACTGCTGAACTCCGGCCTGACCTACCTGTTGAACCGCAAGCTCGGTGTTGCCCACTGCGTGGCCGGCCCTTCGGCGCTGATCGGCGCGAGCAACTTCTTCGAGCTGGCCGTGGCTACCGCCATCAGCCTCTTCGGATTCCGGTCCGGTGCGGCGCTCGCCACCGTCGTGGGCGTACTGGTCGAGGTGCCCGTGATGCTGTTCGTCGTGGGCATGGTCAACCGCTCGCAACGCTGGTACGAATCGCCTTGAGGAACCAATATGTCCGTCACCATCTATCACAACCCTGCCTGCGCCACGTCGCGCAACACGCTGGCCATGATCCGCAATGCGGGCATTGAACCAACCGTCCTGGAATACCTGAGCTCGCCGCCGGACCGACAGACATTGCAGGCGATGATCCGCGACGCCGGGCTTACCGTGCGTGACGCGATCCGCGAGAAGGGCACCCCTTACGCCCAACTGGGCCTCTCGGATCCGGCGCTGACCAATGAGCAGTTGCTCGATGCCATGCTGGCCCATCCGATCCTGATCAACCGGCCGTTTGTCGTCACCGAGCTTGGTGTGCGCCTGTGCCGGCCGTCAGAGGCGGTGCTCGACATCCTGCCTTCGCCCCAGCAAGGCCCTTTTACCAAGGAAGACGGCGAAGTCGTGATCGACGGGCAAGGACGGAGAGTCAAGTGAACCCGGATCTGCCCAATGTCGTACCGGCCGTGCTCGATACACCGGATCTGCGCAAGCTGGAGCCGGCGCGCATCAGCGACCACCCGCCGCGCATCCTTTTGCTCTACGGTTCGCTGCGCGAGACGTCGTACAGCCGCATGCTCGTGCAGGAAGCCGAACGGATCCTGCGGCACTTCGGCGCGCAGACCCGCGTGTTCGACCCGGACGGCCTGCCGATGGCCGACAGCGTGCCAGCGGATCACCCCAAGGTGGCCGAGCTGCGCGAGCTTTCGGAGTGGTCGGAGGGTCAGGTGTGGTGCAGTCCCGAGCGCCACGGCACGCTGACTGCCGTCTTCAAGAATCAGATCGACTGGCTGCCGCTGGAGCTGGGCGGGCTGCGGCCGACACAGGGGCGTACGCTGGCCGTGATGCAGGTCTGCGGCGGCTCGCAGTCGTTCAACGCCGTCAACGCGCTGCGCGTGCTGGGGCGCTGGATGCGCATGGTGACCATCCCGAATCAGTCGTCTGTCGCCAAGGCATACCAGGAATTCGACGACAACGGCCGGATGAAGCCATCTTCCTACTATGACCGGGTGGTCGACGTCATGGAGGAACTCTACAAGTTCACGCTACTCATACGCGATCGCAGCGACTACCTGACCGACCGGTACAGCGAGCGCAAGGAAGCGGCCCCGTCAGCCGCCACGGCGCTCGCGGCGGCTGCCATGAGCCACGAGAACGAAGCCCAGGCGGGCGACAACGATAGCGGCGAAGTCGAATAAGCAGTGCCGTTGGCGTTGCGAGCATGGCGGGCAGGTGGTAACTCCGGGCATCGGCATGGGCGCAAGCCTCTGCGAAGCCGCGTCTGCCACGCTGGTCGCGCTGCACGGCAATCGTTCGCCGGGTGCCATCGCAGGGATCACGCTGATTGCAGGCTTTGCCAGCAACATCGGATGGCCGCTGCCGACTTTCATGGAGGCGCAAATACCAGCTTCGGGACGTGACAAGCGCCAGCGACAACAGCGACCCGTTGTCGCACCCTCCCCGATCCCTCGTCTCCACCTCCCTGTTTCGTACTAAACTTTCACAACTTTCTAAAAATTCGAAACAGACAAGCCATGCAACTCTCGCCCCTGGTCCAGCGCTTCGTGCTCCATTTCGGCGAAATGGGCAGCCGCTGGGGCATCAACCGCACGGTCGGGCAGATCTATGCCCTGCTGTTTACCGCCTCGCGCCCGCTCAACGCGGACGAGATCGCCGAGGCGCTGGCGTTCTCGCGCTCCAATGTCAGCATCGGCCTGAAGGAGCTGGAGTCGTGGAACCTGGTGCGGCTGTCGCACCAGCCGGGCGACCGCCGCGAGTATTTCTCGGCGCCGGACGATGTCTGGGCCATCTTCCGCACGCTGGCCGAGGAGCGCCGCCGCCGCGAGATCGACCCGACGCTGTCGATGCTGCGCGAGGTACAGCTCGAGTCGCCGACCACGGCCGACGACCGCCATGCGCAGGCGCGCATGAAGGAGATGTACGGGCTGATCGTGCTGGTGACGAGCTGGTTCGGCGATATCCAGAAGCTCGACGTGGCCACGCTGGAGAAGCTGATGAAGCTGGGCTCCAGGGTCAACAAGCTGCTGGAGGTCAAGGACAAGCTCAGCAGCGCCATCGGCGGCAAGGCGCGCGCCGGTGCCACCCCGGCTACCACGGCCACTCCGGCCCCCGAGGCAAAGCCCAAGGCCAGGCCGGCCCGTACCCGCAAGGAGTAATTGCWTGTTCTCGTCGCTCGACCCGGTGGTGCTGGCGCGCGTACAGTTTGCCGCCAACATCACCTTCCACATCCTGTTTCCCACCATCAGCATCGCGCTGACCTGGGTGCTGCTGTTCTTCAAGCTGCGCTTCAACAAGACCRGCGACGACCGCTGGATGGCGGCCTACCGTTTCTGGGTGAAGATCTTCGCGCTGACCTTCGCGCTGGGCGTGGTGAGCGGCATCACCATGAGCTTCCAGTTCGGCACCAACTGGCCGGGCTATATGGAGACCGTGGGCAACGTGGCCGGCCCCCTGCTGGCCTACGAGGTGCTGACCGCGTTTTTCCTGGAGGCCACCTTCCTCGGCATCATGCTGTTCGGCATGCGCCGCGTGAGCAACCGCACGCATACCGTCGCCACGCTGCTGGTTGCCGGCGGCACCACGCTGTCGGCGTTCTGGATCCTGGCGCTGAATTCGTGGATGCAAACCCCGGCCGGCTTCGAGATGATCGACGGCCGCGCGCACGTGACGAGCTGGCTGGCGGTGATCTTCAACCCGTCGTTCCCCTACCGCCTCGTGCACATGCTGCTGGCCTCTGGCCTGACCGTGGCGTTCCTGCTGGCAGGCATTTCGGCCTACCGCTGGCTGCGCGGCGACCGCGCGCCTGAGGTGCTGTCGTCGCTGCGCACGGGCGTGGTCATCGCGGCGGTGCTGATCCCGCTGCAGATCGTCGCTGGCGACCTGCACGGCCTCAATACGCTGCACCACCAGCCGGCCAAGATCGCCGCCATGGAAGGCATCTGGAAGACGGAGAAGGGCGCGCCCGCGGTGCTGTTCGGCCTGCCCAACGCCACCACGCAGCGCAACGATTTCGAGATCGCCATCCCCAAGCTGGCCTCGGTCTACCTGACCCACAGCGCCGACGGCGAGATCAAGGGCATCGACGCGTTCGAGGGCGCGCACCCGCCGGTGGCGCCCTTGTTCTTCGCGTTCCGCATCATGGTGGGCGTGGGCCTGCTGATGCTGGCGGTGTCGTGGACGGCGGCCTGGCAGTTGCGCCGCCACGGGCAGCCCTCGCGCTGGATGGCGCGCGCGCTGCTGGCGATGACATTCTCGGGCTGGGTGGCGCTGGTGGCGGGCTGGTACGTCACCGAGATCGGCCGCCAGCCCTACCTGGTGTACGGCGTGCTGACCACGGCGCAGGCCGCCTCCAAGGTGCCGGCCATGATGATCGGCGCCACGCTGGCGATGTACCTGGCGCTCTACGCGGCGCTGATCGCGGCGTACATCTCGGTGGTGTTCTACCTGGCGCGCAAGGCGGGCAGCCCCGACCTGGACGCGTCCGGGCTCGAAACCCCTCGCGCCGTGCTGCCCGGCGAACTGCGGAGCGCAGAATGAACGACCTGACCCAACCCGCCGGCTGGATGCCGCTGGTGTTCCTGGCCCTGATGGGCGTCTCCATGCTGATCTACGTGATCCTGGACGGCTACGACCTTGGCGTGGGCGTGCTGCTGCGCCGTGCCGACGATGCCGACAAGGACACCATGATCGCCTCGATCGGCCCGTTCTGGGATGCCAACGAGACCTGGCTGGTGCTGGGCGTGGGCTTGCTGCTCACGGCCTTCCCGATCGCGCACGGCATGATCCTCACCCAGCTCTACCTGCCGGTGGCGCTGATGCTGGCCGGGCTGATCATCCGCGGCGTGGCGTTCGATTTTCGCGTGAAGGCGCGCGCGCACCACAAGCCGTGGTGGAACCGCGCGTTCTACGCGGGCTCGCTGCTGGCCAGCTTCTCGCAGGGGCTGATGCTGGGCCTGTACATCACCGGCTTCCGGCATGGCTGGCTGGATATCGCCTTCGCGGTGGTGGTGGGGCTGTGCCTGGTGGCGGGCTATTGCTTGCTGGGCGCGGGCTGGCTGATCATGAAGACCAGCGGCAGCCTGCAGCGGCGCGCCATGTACTGGGCACGGCGCAGCCTGTGGCTGACCGGCACCGGCGTGACCCTGATCTCGGTGGTGACGCCGCTGGTGAGCCAGCGCATCTTCGACAAATGGTTCTCGCTGCCCAACATCATCCTGCTGGCGCCGATCCCGCTGGTGACGGTGGCGCTGTTCGTGATCCTCGACCGGCTGCTGCGGCGCATGCCGGCCTGGCTCGAACGCGGCAACGATCGCTGGTGCTGCGTGCCCTTCGCCGGCACCGCCGTGATCTTCCTGATGGCGTTCAACGGCCTGGCCTACAGCATCTTCCCCTACCTCGTGGTGGACAAGATCGACGTCTGGCAGGCGGCCAGCGCGCCCGAATCGCTGGGCGTGATCCTGGCGGGCGCGGCCGTGGTGCTGCCGACCATCCTGGGTTACACGCTGTACGCGTACCGTGTATTCTGGGGCAAGGCGACCGACCTGCACTACTACTGAAGCATGCGGACCGGGCGCCCGGCCCGGCAGGCGGCCATATCGACAAGGACAGACAGCAACTCATGAGCGGCTCGCAAGGCCAACAACCCGGCACGCCCCCCACCATCCCCGAGGCCGGCCCCCTGCCCCGCCGCCTGCTCAACCGCCTGCGGGCCCGCGCGGGCGCGCAGGTGCGCGGCCTCACGCGCAGCAACTCCGGTCTCAGCCTGGACTACGACAACCCGCCCGGCGACCCCGGCCTGTTCGGCCCGGACGCGGTCTGCTGGCGCGTGCACGCGGACTTTCCCGCGATGCTGGCCGGCGGCGTCAGCGCCCTGCTGCTGCAGACGCTGCACCCGCTGGCGCTGGCCGGCGTGTGGGACCACTCCACGTTCCGCACCGACATGCAGGGCCGGCTGGGCCGCACCGCGCAGTTCATCGCGGGCACCACGTATGGCAACCGCGCCGACGCGCTGGCGCTGATCGACCGCGTCAGGCGCATCCACACCCAGGTCAAGGGCACGGCGCCGGACGGCCGCCCCTACGCCGCCGACGACCCCGCGCTGCTCACCTGGGTCCACGTGGCCGAGGTCTCGAGCTTCCTCGGGGCCTACCTGCGCTATGTCGGCCCGCTCCCGCTGGCGGAGCAGGACCGCTACTACGACGAGACCGCGCGCATTGCCGAGATGCTCGGCGCCACCGGCGTGCCGCGCAGCGCGGCCGCCATCGCGGCCTACCTGGAGCGCATGCGCCCCGAACTGGTGGTAAGCGAGCGCACACATGAAGTGGTGCGGCTGGTCATGGCGATGCCCGTGGCCAGCCCGCTGCTCAAGCCGGCGGTGCGCATCATGGCCGACGCGGGCATTGCCCTGCTGCCGCGCTGGGCCCAGCGCGAGCTCGGCCTGCACGGCGCCGCGGCCCTGCGCCTGCCGGTCTCGCTGGCGGGCATGCGCATGCTGGCACCGACGCTGCGCTGGGCGCTCGGCAACGGCCTGGCCGCCCGCGCGCGCCGGCGCGCGCTCAAAGCGGCACCCGTGGCGTCGGCCCAGGCCTCCTGAGCGGCAGCATCCCTCCCTGCAGGCCTCGTCTTGCGGCGGCGCACACGTGCGCCCGCCGCTGCACGCGCTCGCGCCTGTCCCACGATCTACGCGTAAACCCCCGGATTGACTTCGCCGTCGCACCTTAATATTCTTTTATGAACGCTACGTTCATTTTTGAACATAAACAAGGTCAGGACATCGCACGGCGACAGCGCGCCACGCGCAACTGACCGCATCCCGCGACGCCCCGGAAAAGGAAAGAGCATCATGGCTTCACGAAAGATTGGCATCAACGGCGCCGGCATCGGCGGACTGGCCGCGGCGATTGCGCTGCGCAAGCTTGGCCAGGACGTGGTGGTGTTCGAGCAGGCGGCGCGCTTCGCGCGCGTCGGGGCCGACATCAACCTCACGCCGAACGCCGTGCTGGCGCTGGACGGGCTAGGCGTGGGCGACGCGCTGCGCGAGACCGCCGCGCGCCCCACCCACCGCATCAGCCGCCAGTGGGATACCGGCGAAGAGACCTCGCGCCTGGCCATGAGCGACGAGGCCGAGATCCGCTACGGCGCGCCGCAGCTCACCATGCACCGCGGCGACCTGATGACCGCGCTCGAAGGCGCGCTGCCGTCCGCGTGCGTGAAGCTGGGCAAGAAGGCCACCGAGATCATCCCGCGCGAAGCCGGCGCCACCCTGCGCTTTGCCGACGGCACGCAGGAAGACGTGGACGTGCTGATCGGCGCCGACGGCATCCACTCGGCCGTGCGCGCCGCCATCCTGGGGCCCGAGCACCCGGTGTTCACCGGCGTGGTGGCCTACCGCGCGGTGGTGCCGGCCGAGCGCCTGTCGGTGCCCAACCTGCAGGCCTTCACCAAGTGGTGGGGCCCGGAAGCGACCTCGCAGATCGTCACGTTCCCGCTCAACCGCGGACGCGAGATCTTCATCTTCGCCACGGTGGCGCAGGACGCCTGGCGCCATGAATCGTGGACCACGCCGGGCCGCGTGGAAGATGTGCGCGCGGCGTATGCCGGCTTCCACCCCGAGGCGCGCGCCCTGCTCGACGCCTGCGACGACGTGCTGATCTCCGCGCTGTACGTGCGCGACCCGCTGCCGCGATGGTCGGCGGGCCACATCGCGCTGCTGGGCGATGCGTGCCACCCGATGATGCCGTTCATGGCACAGGGCGCGGGCATGGCCATCGAGGATGGCGTGGTACTCGCGCGCTGCCTGGCCGATGCGCAGGACGGTGACGTCCCGGCCGCGCTGGCGCGCTACCAGGCCGCGCGCCACGCACGGACCAGCCGCGTGCAGATCGGCTCGCGCAGCAATGCGTGGCTCAAGGAAGGCGGCAACGCCGACTGGGTGTACGACTACAATGCGTGGCAGGTTGCGCTCGGCTGAAGCGATTCGGCGGGGCCGCACCGCGACCCGCCCACCAGGATCCATGCGCAAGACATCCAAGCCAGCCCAGAGCGCCGCGCCATCCGCGGCCGAGACCGAGACCGCCGCGCCGGCGGCCCCCGAGATCACCGGTGACGACGACAAGCCGCAACTCGTCGGCCCCGTGATCCGCGCATTGCGGCTGCTGCGCTTCGTGGCCGAGGGCGGCTCCACCGCGAACCTCAGCGAAGTCGGCCGGCGCATCGACGTCAACCGCGTCACCGTCATGCGTCTGCTCGACACGCTCGAGCACGAGGGCATGCTGGAGCGGCTGCCGCAGGGCGGCCACCAGCCCGGCTTCGATTTCCTCAAGCTCGGCGCCCGCGTGCTGGCCGGCAAGGACCTCACCGTCTTCGCGCGGCGCGTGCTGGCCAGCCTGAGCGAGTCGCTGCAGTTGTCCGCCTACCTGTGCGTGCTGGACGACGGCAATGTGCTTTACCTGCTGCGCGACATGCCGCAGACGTCGCTGGTCAGCAATATCCAGGTGGGCAGCCGCGTGCCCGCGCACCTCACCACGCCGGGCCGCATGCTGGTGGCGGGATTGTCCGACGGCGCCCTGCGCGCCTGCCTCGGCGACGAGCCGCTCGCCACGGCGACGCCGCAGAGCCCGGCCACCTACGCGCGCCTGGGCGACGTGCTCGCGGCGGACCGCGAGCGCGGCTGCGCGTGGAGCTTCTCCGGGTTCGAGCCCGGCATCGATTCCTGCGCGGCGCCGGTGTTCGATGCCAGCGGCGCCACCGTCGCCGCGATCAGCGTGGCCGGCCCCGATATCCGCTTCGAGCGCGATCCCGCGCTGCGCGAGCGCACCGAGCGCGAGGTCAGGCGCGCGGCGCGCGACCTGTCCGGGCTGCTGGGACATGCCGGCGCCACCCGCGGCGCCCGCGGCGGCAGGCAGATCGCCTAGTCGGATGGCCTAGTCGGATGGCCTAGTCGTTTTGCCGTTTCTTGGCTCTGGAAGGTGTACCGCGGCCCCGCTACATTGGCCGTACGCGCTTAAAGGAACCAGCATGAACGCACCCATCGACATCCAGCATCTCGAATCCCGGCCAGACTGGCTGGCCGCCTTCCCCGTCATGAAGGCGCTGCGGCCGCACCTGCGGGACGCGCAAGCCTTCGCCAGCCAGCTCGAGCGGCAGCACGCCCAGGGCTACCGCTTGCTGGCCGCGCGCCAGCACGGCGAGATTCTCGGCCTGGCCGGCTACCGCCTGCAGGAAAACCTGATCTACGGCCGCTTCGTCTACGTCGACGACCTCGTGGTGGCCGCATCGCTGCAGCGCTCCGGCCTCGGCGCGCGGCTGCTGGACGCGGCGCGGCAACAGGCCGTGGCACGGGACTGCACGCATTTCGTGCTCGATACCGGGCTGCACATGGCACTCGCGCAGCGCTTCTATTTCCGCCAGGGCCTGCTGGCACGCGGCATGCACTTCGTCGAAGCGCTGTCGCAAGGGAGCGAGGCATGATGCGCGCACTGCACGTGAATGCCAGCCCGCATGGCGCCGCGAGCCATGCCCACCGCCTGGCCGGCGAACTGATTGCCAGCCTGCGCGAGTCGCACGGCCCGCGCGCGACGGACTTCCCGCTGATCGTGCGCGACCTCGCGCAAGAGCCGCCGCCGGCGATCGACAAGGCCTACGCAAGCGCCATCACGATGCCACCGGGCAGCAAGCCGGACGCCGCGGCGTTGGCGTGGTCCGAGCGGCTGATCCGCGAGCTCGAGGAAACCAGCCTGCTGGTCATCAGCACGCCGATGCACAACTTCACCGTGCCGGCCTCGCTCAAGCTGTGGATCGACTACGTGCTGCGCATCCACCGCACATTCGCCGCGACGCCGGCCGGCAAGGTCGGGCTGCTGCGGGACCGGCCGACATTCGTGCTGGTCGGCTCCGGCGGCCACATTGCCGGCGAGCGCGCACGGCAGCCGGATTTCCTGACGCCATACCTGCGCCACGCGCTCGCCGCGATCGGCATCCACGACGTGAAGTTCGTGCTGCTGCAGGGACTCGTCTTCGGCGACACGGCCGTGGCCGAGGCGCTCGCGGCGGCCCGCACAAACATCGCGGCCGAGCTGCCGCGCCTGCTCGGCTAGCGCGCTGACCGGGTCCGGGCGGCCGCGGCTGGCGGGCGTCGGGGGCGCTCCCGCCCGCACCAGCCGTCTTCCGCGGCCATCCCTTTCGCGTAAAGACAAGCGGCGGCGCAAGCACGCAGCCGTGCGCGGCGCTCACGGATTGGTGCCGTCCGGACAACAGCATGAGCCCCTGTGCGTATCTACCGCCGGGACGGCGGCACTCGTACGATGCGTTCCTTGCCGCGCAACGCATTTTGCGACGGGCCACCTCGCTGTACATCGTTCCATTCGCGCCGTTACCCCGTCAACGGCACAGTCTCCCTTCGCCCGGCCGGCCGGCCAGGGCCCGGTGAATCGACAGCGATCGCGATGCCAATCACCACCGGAGCATGAAACATGAAGCGTGAACCTCTCCTCTCTGCCGACGGCGCAGGCCGGCGAAACCTGATGCTCGGCGGCGCCGCGGCAACGATCGCAACCGTCCTTCCGGCCGCCGCAGCGGCCGCCACCGGCCGCGTGCCCACGTCAGCCCCCGTTCGTGGCGCGGCCGGAAACCAGTCCGCGGACAGGATCACCACCAAAGACGGCGTCGACATCTACTATAAAGAATGGGGCCCCAGGAGCGGCCCGGCAGTCACGCTCAGCCATGGCTGGCCGCTTTGCTCGGACAGCTGGGAAAGCCAGGCATTCTTCCTTGCGTCGAACGGCTTCCGCGTGGTCGCGCATGACCGGCGCGGACACGGCCGTTCCAGCCAGCCCTGGGACGGCAACGACATGGACCACTACGCCGACGACCTGGCCACGGTCATCAATACCTTGAACCTGAAGAACGTGACGGCGATCGGCTTCTCGACGGGGGGCGGCGAGGTCGCCCGGTACATCGGCCGCCACGGCAGCGCTCGCGTGGCAAGGATCGGCCTGATCTCGGCGGTGCCGCCGCTGATGGTCAAGACCGCCGCCAACCCGGGCGGCGTGCCGATAGAGGCCTTCGACGGGATCCGCGCGGCGATGATCGCAGACCGCTCGCAGCTGTTCCGGGACATCGCGAGCGGGCCCTTCTATGGCTTCAACCGTCCCGGCGCAAAGGCATCCCAAGGGATGATCGAATCATGGTGGCTGCAGGGCATGACGGGCGGCTTCAAGAACACCTACGACTCGGTTCGCGCGTTCTCGGAAACGGACTTTACCGCGGACCTGAAGAAGTTCGACAAGCCGACGCTGATCGTGCACGGCGACGACGACCAGATCGTGCCGGTCGATGTGGGCGGGCGCGCGTCGAAGACGCTGGTCCCGCATGCCATCCTGAAGATCTACAAAGGCGCGCCGCACGGCCTGACCGAGACGCACAAGGATCAGCTCAACCAGGATCTGCTGGCCTTCCTGCGTAGCTGACCGGTCCCTCGGGAGCAGATCGGCGGGCGCACCTGTGGCCGCCGGGCTGCCTCCGGATTCCTTGCCGGCGGCCCGCACCCCGGCCCTGCGCGCTGCCACACTGCCGCGAGATGCATACCATGCACCTGGGAAAGTCGTACACGTTGTCCGAGTTCGTGTTCTGGTCGAGAAGGCAGATCTATGCCTTGCTCGTATGCGGTGCGCTGCCCATTTTCCTCTATCAGTTCCTCGGGCTGAAATGGCTGTCGATCCCGCTGCCGGTTGTCGTGCTGCTGGGCACGGCCACGTCGTTCATCGTCGGCTTCAAGAACGTGCAGACCTACAACAGGGCACTGGAGGCGCAAGAGATCTGGACTGACATCCTGAACGGCAGCCGTTTCCTGGCCGTCATCTGCCGGGACTTCCCGGCGACGCCAACGGCCGGCCGGGAACTGGTGCTGCGGCATTGTGCATGGTTGACGGCGCTGCGCTACCAACTGAGAAGCCCCAGGGTCTGGGAGAACGCCGACAAGATCTTCAACGTGGAGTACCGGAAGTACTACCGGATTTCCGAGTGGGAGATGCCGTTGGAACAGGCGCTTGCGCCGTACCTGCCGCCGGCCGAGCTTGCGTCGCTTCTGCAAGCCGACAACAAGGCAACCAGCCTGCTGGGCGCGCAGGCCGCGGCGGTCAAGCGACTCCTGGCCGCCGGCGAGATCAGCCACCCTTTCTATATGGAATTCCAACGGACGTTCCGGGAGTGCTTCCAGCAACAAGGCAGGGCGGAGCGTATCAAGGAGTATCCGTATCCCAGGCAATACGCAGTCATCAATGTCCTGTTTGTACGTTCCTTCTGCTTGCTGCTTCCCTTCGGCATCCTCGCGGAGTTCGAGAAACTCAGCGAGCGCGTTACGGGGATCATGCACGGCAACATGATCTGGCTGGTCATTCCGTTCAGCGCGATGATCTCCTGGATGTATCTCGCGCTGGAACAGGTGGGCGAAAGCACGGAGAACCCGTTCGAAGGAAACGCCAACGATGTGCCCATCACACGGATTTGCCGGCAGATCGAATGCGAACTGATGAACCTCCTGGGCGACGAGCCCGTGTCGCCCGAGCCGGAGTCGGACGGCCACATCGTTCTCTAGTCTCTAGACGAACAGCCTAGAAGGACGGGACCCCCGCAAGCTTGTCGGGATTGCGCACGACGTAGATCGTGGCGATGCGCCCCGCGTCGATGCTCAAGGCGTGTGCCGATTCGATCTTGCCGTCCACATAGCGCAGGAGGCCCGGCATGCCGTTGATGCGGGCCGCCCGGTAGCGCACCCGGCCCGGTACCGCGCGCAGGGCGGACCGGTAGACGCCGGCAATCCGGGCCGCGCCGCGCAGGACGCGCCCGCGCGATGGCCCCTTGCCGTCGCCGTCGGCAACCAGGACGGCGTCTGGCTCGAGCATGGACCGCATCGCCGTACAGTCGCCGGCGCTGGCGGCCTCCATGAAGCGCGCCAGCAATGCGCGATGTTCCTGTCTGGATGCGTCATAGCGCAGCCAGCTTGCGCGGACGTGCTCGCCGGCGCGGTCCACGATCAGGCGGCAGGCCGCGCCGGTCTTGCCGAGGAYGGCGGCGATTTCCTCGTAGTCCAGGTCGAACGCCTGGCGCAGCAGAAACGTCGCGCGCTCGTCGGGAGAGAGGCGCTCCAGGACCCAGAACAGCGCCCCGGACAAATCGCTCGCCAGTGCCGCCTCGGCCTGCGGGGTGTCTTCGCAAAGCTCGACCAGCGGCTCCGGCAGCCACCAGCCGACGTACTCCGCCTGCTCTTGCCCGCGCGAACGCGGGCGATCGATCGGCAGCCTTGTCGTGACCGTGACCAGCCATGCCTGCGCGGAAGGCATGCGGGCATGGTCAGCCTCCTGCCAGCGCAGCCATGCGTCCCTGGCCACGTCCTCGGCCTCGGCCTCGGCACGGATGCCGAGCATGCGATCGGCGATGCCGATCAGGCGGGTTTTCAGCGCGGCGAAGGTCTCTGCGATATCCATAAGCCAGGGGCCATATGAGGAACATTCACCTTAGACGCGCCAGCGCGTTGCCCTGTGACACCGGGCGGACACCGGACCTGCCGGCGCGATGCAGCGAAGTTTTCGCCATGACTGTCACAAGCGTGTCCTGCCCGCCGTCTTACGGATAAGCAAGGCGCAGAGGGCTCCTGCCAAACAAGACGAAAGGTAAATATCATGACTGCAGCACGTATGGACTTCTTCAATCTGGCGCCGGCGAACCTGAAGGCGATGATCAATCTCTCCGGCTCCGTCAAGCAGAGCTCGCTCGGGCCCCGCCTGGTGGAACTGGTGCAGTTGCGCGTATCCCAGATCAATGGTTGCGGCATGTGCATCGACATGCACTGGCGCGACCTGGTCAAGCAAGGACTTGATCCGCGCCATCTCAATGCCGTGGCCGGCTGGCGCGAAGCACCGTTCTTCAACGCCCGCGAGCGCGCCGCGCTGGCCTGGGCGGAAGCCGTCAACGCACTGCCGCATCGCGACGACACGGATGCGGTCTACCCGGAGCTGCGCGAGCAATTCAGCGAGACCGAGATTGCCGAACTGCTGTACACCATCGCGGCGATCCGTGGCTGGAACGTCATGAACCTGAGCCTGCGCAACCAGATTCCGGAAGTGCCGGCGCCTGGCTTCTGATCGACCCGCAGGTCCACGCCACCCTGGCACGGTGCCCTGCGCGCATGCGCGGCGCGTTTCCGTGCACGCACCAATCGGCCCGCCTCGCGTCCTGTCCGGTGCCGGCTGTCGCGGCAATCGCGCGCGCCATGCGCAGGGCATGGTCGGACGCAAGCGATTGGTGCCGAACGGGAAACAATGTGATCCCCGCGGCGTATCTAGCGCAGCACGGCTTCGACACCTAGGATTCGTCGTGTCCGGCGGATATGGCCGGCGCCCTGGCCCTCCGGGGCCGTATCTTCAAGTTCGCCAGGAAAACATCATGACGCAACGCCTGAACTACATGCAGCAATCCCCCGAGCTCCTCAAGAAGCTTATCGGAGTCAGCATGCTGCTGAATGACTCGAAGATCGAGCCGAACATCCGCCACCTGGTCGAGATCCGCGCATCGCAGATCAACGGCTGCGCCTTCTGTGTCGACATGCATATCAAGCAAGCGCGCATTCACGGCGAACGCGAACTGCGCCTGCACCACCTCGCCATCTGGCGCGAATCGACGTTGTTCGCGCCGCGCGAACGCGCGGCACTCGCATGGACGGAAGTGCTGACCAAGATTCCCGAGCATGGGGTGCCGGACGAGCTCTACGAGCGCGTGCTCACGCAGTTCTCGGAGAAGGAGCTTTCCGACCTGACGTTCCTGGTGATGGCGATCAACGCCTGGAACCGCGCCAACGTGGCCTTCCGTACCTCCCCTGGCTCGGCCGACAAGGAGTATGGTCTGGACAAKGCCAACCTGGAGTGATGCCATGAAGTTCACCAAGCGATTCACGGCTGCGCTGTTCCTGCTGTCCTCGCTCGCGGGCGTGCAGTCCGCCAACGCCGCACAGGACGCACACGACGCACACGACGCCATCGTCACGCCCGTGCTTACGCAGCCTTTGCCCGAATTCCCCGGCAAGGAGGCGCTGATGATCACCGTGGTCTATCCGCCCGGCAGCAAGGATCCCGTACACCGGCACAACGCGCATGCCTTCATCTATGTGCTGGAGGGCAAGATCATCATGGCCGTCAAGGGTGGCAAGGAAGTCACCCTGACGCCGGGCCAGACCTGGCATGAAGGCCCGGACGACGTGCACACGGTGGGAAGGAACGCCAGCAACACAAAGCCGGCCAAGTTCGTCGTGCTGCTGATCAAGGACAAGGACGCACCGGTGCTGGTCCCGGAAAAATAGCCGGCGCCTGTCACACGCGGGCGGTATCCAACGTCTTGCGGGCATGGATATTTCTTTTATCGCCCCGGACTTGCCCGGCGATGCGCTCGCCACCAGTTTCGCAACGAGTTACGCCGGTGTGATCGCCTTTATTGCCGTCGTCAGCGAAGGCAGCTTCGCCAAGGCTGGCGTCCGCCTCGGGATCGGCCGTTCCGCGGTCAGCCGCAACGTGCAGAAGCTTGAGACGCAACTCGACGCGCGGCTGTTCGTGCGCACGACGCGCTGTACCTCGCTGACGCGCGAAGGGAAGCTGTTCTACGACAACTGCCGTCCGGCCATCGAGCGCATCGCGCAGGCACTCGGGGACATGCGCGAGCTGCGCAACGGCCCCCCGCGCGGTCATCTGCGCGTGCGGGCAACGACAGGGTTCGGACGCAAGATTGTGGCGCCCCTGCTCTGCGGATTCCACGCCAGGTACCCGGAAATCTCGCTGGACGTTCAGCTCGACGACCGCCCCGCCGATTTCGCGGCGGACCGCATCGACGTCGCATTTCGCGACGGCAGAATGGAAGACAGCCAGGTGATTGCCCGGCAGCTGATTCCGATGCAGATGCTGGTCTGCGCCTCGCCGGCATATGCACGCATGCACGGGTTGCCGGACTCCATCGACGACATTGCCCGCCATCCTTGCATCAACCTGCGGACCGCGGGCGGCCGCGTGCGGAGCTGGGAGTTCAAGGCCGACGGCGCTGGCATCACGCTGCTGCCGCCTTCGCGGCTGACATTCAACGATGCGGACCTGGTGCTGCAGGCGGTGCTCCGCGGCCAGGGCATTGCGCAGCTGGCGGCCTACCAGATCCGCGAGCTGCTTCGCACGGAACAGCTCGTGCACTGCCTTGCCGGCCATGCACCCGACGACAGCGGCCACTACGTGTGCTATCTCAGCCGCAAGCATCTCCCGGCGCGGGTCCGGGTGTTCGTCGACTACATCGCGGAGCAGACGCGGCTGCTCGATCTCCGGATCCCGCTTGCCTGATGGTGTCCCGGAGACAACAGGGTGTGTTGCGGTGCGCGCCTGCTCCGGCCGGGTCGCCGCGCCTGCCAAGGAACGCCGGCACGCCCTGCAAAGGCCGCGCCCGCGCCGCCCGAAACTATGTGGATAGCATGCCTTTAGATGACCGCCTCGAGATGACGAGGCTTCGTGCTGCGGAAGCAGCCCAGCGGGATGATGCACGGTTGTGGAGGTGGTTCTCCGACAGCATGGAGGACCGCAGCATCTCGTGCCGGCTCACGCGCCAGGACGCCTGGCAGATCAGCGTGAACGGGTGCAAGATTGCGCTCGACAAATCATTCGACGTTGCCGTGCGGACTGCGTACGCGCTTCTGAAGCCGCTGGCTTGCCGGCCGCCGATGCAACCGGCGGCCGACCCGCGCGATTCGCGGCAAACCGCTCCCGTTGCCGAGAGCCAATAGCCGACAGCCGACAGCCAATTGCCGGCCGCCGGCCCTCAGCCGCGCAACTCCTCGCGCAAGCGGAACTTCTGGATTTTCCCGGCCGGCGTGCACGGCAGCGCCTCCCGCACCACCAGCCGCTCCGGCACATACTGCTGGGTCAGCTTGTGCGCCTTGAGATAGGCGGCCATGGCGGCCATGTCGAACGCGCAGCCCGGCCGCGTCACCACGAATGCGCAGGCGCGCTCGCCCAGCCGCTCGTCCGGGTAGGCCACGATGGCCACTTGCGAAACGGCGGGATGGCGGTACAGCAATGCCTCGACCTCCACCACGGGAATGTTCTCGCCACCGCGGATGATCACGTCCTTGCTGCGCCCGTCGATGCGGATGAAGCCGTGCGCATCGATCCGGGCCAGGTCACCGGTATCGAACCAGCCGTCGGCGTCGGTGTCGTTCAGGTGCGGGCGCCGCAGGTAGCCGCCGAAGTTCGAGCACGAGCGCACCAGCAGCCTGCCGGTTGCGCCGGCGGGCTGCTCCGTACCGGCTGCGTCCACCACGCGCACCGCCACCCCGGGCAGCGGGCAGCCGTCGGTGTTGACGGCACGCTCGTCGTCATCGTCCAGGCGCGTGGTRGTGACCGCGCCCATCTCCGTCATGCCCCACGCCGACACCACCTTGGCCCCGAGCGCTGCGCGCGCCTGCTCGACCAGGGCGCCGGGAATCGGCGCGCCGGCGCACAGGAAGGTGCGCAACGTCGGGATCGCCAGGCCCGTATCGGCTACGGCCCTGGCCAGGTCGGAGAGGAACGGCGTGGACGCCATGGTAAAGCTCACGCCTTCCCCGCGGATCAGCTCCAGCGCCCTGCGCGGCTCCCAGGTATCGAGCAGCACCACACTGGCGCCGAGCATGAGCGGCATCATCAGCCCGTACATGAAGCCGGTCTGGTGCGCCATGGGCGAGGCCATCAGGATCACGTCGCCGCTGCCCAGGCGCATGCGTTGCGCGTAGGGCACGATATTGGCCATCAGCGTATTGGCCGAGTGCAGCACGCCCTTGGGCTCGCCGGTGGTGCCGGAGGTGTAGATCAGTTGAGTGATGTCATCGGGCCCGGGGCGATGATGCACTGGCGGCGCAGGCGCATCGTCGCCCGCCTGCAGCAGGGCTTCGAAGGCATTGGCGCCGGCGCCGCCGATCACCAGCAGGTGCTGCAGGTCCGGCAGCGACGCGCGCAGGCCTTCGAGCATGCCCTCATGGTCAAACCCGCGGAAGCGCCTGGGCACCACCACCACCTTGCTGGCGGCGTGCCGAAGCATGAACGACAGCTCGCGCTCGCGCAGGATCGGCATGAGCGGATTGAGCACCGCGCCCAGCCGCGAGCACGCCAGGTACAGCGCGGTGAACTCCCACCAGTTCGGCAGCTGGCAAGACACCACATCGTCCCGCCCCACGCCGAGCCGGGCCAGCCCGGCGGCGATCCGGTCCGCGCGGCCGGCAAGCTCGCGGTAGCTCAGCCGCACGGTGGCGCCGGTTTCCGCGCGCACCGCGCTCAGCGCAGTCTTGTCCGGCCAGCGGGACACGCAATCGTCCAGCGCATCATTGATGGTGCGGTCCGGCCACAAGCCCTGCGCGATGCTGGCGGCGCGGCGCGGTGGCAGCAGGATGGCGTCGAATGCCATGGCGTGTCTCCTCGTTGCTGTCGTTGTCATGGATGGCGCAAGCGCAGGTCAGGCCGGCACCGCGTCCCGGCCCGCGCGCGTGCGGGCGATGATGGTCTTCATGATCTGCGCGGTGCCGTCGCCGATCTGGAAACCGAGCACGTCGCGCAGGCGCTGCTCCATCGGGCCGCGGTCGTAGCCGCCGTGGCCGAACGACAGCAGGCACTGGTGCACCACGTCGTAGGCGAGCTTGGGCGCCCACCACTTGCACATCGCGGCTTCGGCCGTATGCGGCAGTTCGCGGTCCTTCATCCACAGCGTCTGCAGGCACAGCAGGCGCGCGGCCGTCACCTGCGTCTCGAAATCCGCCAGCGGATGCGACACGCCCTGGAACGCCGACAGCGGCTTGCCGAACGCCTCGCGCTGCGCCACGTATTCCCAGGTTTCGTCGAGGCTCGCCTTGGCCACCGCCAGCACCTGCAGGCCGATCAGCGCACGCGAGAAATCGAAGCCCTGCATCACCTGCACGAAGCCCTGGCCCTCCTTGCCGAGCAGGTGACTGACCGGGACGCGCACGTTCTCGAAGAAGATCGAGCCGCGGCCGATGGCGCGCTGGCCATGGCAATCGAAGCGGCTGGTGGTGATGCCCGGCAGGTCCATCGGCACCAGCAGCGCCGAGACGCCGCGCGCGCCGGCCTCTACCGTGCCGGAGCGCGCGAACACGACGGCGGCGTCGGCCTGGTCGGCGGCGGAGATGGAGGTCTTTTCGCCATTGAGGACGTAGTGGTCGCCATCGCGCTCCATGCGCAGGCGCAGGCTGGCCGCGTCGGAGCCGCCGCGCGGCTCGGTCAGCGCAATGGCGAACAGCGCTTCGCCCCGGGTCAGGCGCTGCAGCCAGGGGCGTGCGATCTCCGGCGCGGCATGCTGGGCCAGGATCTGCCCGTTCAGCGAGGCCAGCAGGTTGATGTAGGAAATGCTGAGGTCCGCGCGCGCCACCGCTTCGTGGATCACGCCGGCCGCCAGGCAGCCGAGGCCCTGCCCGCCGTACTGTTCGGGCAGTTCGGGCGCGATGAAGCCCATCTGGCCCATGTCGCGCATCAGCGCGCGGTCCAGCACGCGGGTCCGGTCGCGCTCCAGAAATCCGGGCGCGATGCGGTCGGTGGCAAAGCGCCGGGCATGGTCGGCCAGTGCGGCCAGGTCTTCGTCGAGATAGGGGTTCATGATGTCTGCGGCCTGCGGAATGTTGTATTGACGCGCGCCCGCCGGCCGGGCCGTGCGGGCGTRCAGCGCGTACCGTGGAGGCGCGCGGCTTACTTCGCGTACCTGCGGAAGTCCGGCTTGCGCTTTTCCTGGAAGGCCGTCACGCCTTCGCGCGATTCTTCCGTGTCGTAGTAGAGCTTGAGCGCATACATGCCCATGCCGGCGATGCCACTCTGCTGGGCAGTGTCCATGTTGAAGCTGCGCTTGGCGATGGCCAGCGCCGTGGGGCTCTTCTCCATGATCTCGTCGCACCATTTCTGCACTTCGGCATCGAGCTGCCCGTGCGGCACGACTGCGTTGACCAGGCCCATGGCCAGCGCCTCGGCGGCCGGGTAGCGCCGGCACAGGTACCAGATCTCGCGCGCCTTCTTCTCGCCCACCACGCGCGCCAGGAACGCCGTGCCGTAGCCGGGATCGACCGAGCCCACCTTCGGCCCCACCTGCCCGAACACGGCCTTGTCCGAGGCGATGGTGAGATCGCAGATGGTGCACAGCACATTGCCGCCGCCGATGGCATAGCCCTGCACGCGCGCGATGACTGGCTTGGGCACGTCGCGGATGGCGTTGTGCAGTTCTTCCATCGGCAGGCCGATGGTGCCGCGGCCGTCGTACTGGCCTTCGTGGGCGGACTGGTCGCCGCCGGTGCAGAAGGCCTTCTCGCCGGCGCCCGCGAGCACGATGGCACCGATGGCACGGTCGTAGCCGGCGCGGTTGATGGCGTGGATCAGCTCGTCGCAGGTGCGCCCGCGGAAGGCATTCATCTTCTCGGGGCGGTTGATGGTGATCCACGCCGCGCCGTTGCGCACTTCATACAGGATGTCTTCGTAGTTCATGGTGCTTGTCTCCAGGGTTTCGTTGGCGAGTGCGGGCTCAGCCGTTCATGGTCAGGCCGCCCGACACGCTGAGCACCTGCCCGGTGACAAAGGCAGCGTCGTCGCTGGCAAAGAACACGATGGCGCCGGGCAGGTCGTCCGGCTGGCCGATGCGGCCCAGCGGGATCGAACGCGTGAACGCCTCGATCAGCTTTTCCGGGTTGCCCGCGCCCTGCTTGTAGTCCTCGAACAGCGCGGTGTCGGTCGGCCCCGGGCACACCACGTTGACGGTGATGCCGTGGCGCGCGTGCTCGCGTGCGATGGTCTTGGAGAAGGACACCAGCCCGCCCTTGCACGCGGCGTAGACCGCCTCGCCGGACGAGCCCACGCGCGCCGCGTCGGAGGCGATATTGACGATGCGCCCGCGCCTGCGCTCCACCATGCCGGGCAGCACGGCGTGGTGCATGTGCAGCGCCCCGGTCAGGTTGATGGCGATCAGGCGGTCCCATTGCGCCGGCTCGGTCTTGGTGAACGGCTTGAACACATCCCAGCCGGCGTTGTTCACCAGCACGTCGACCGGACCGAACTTGTCGACGACCGCGGCTACCGCGGCGTCCACGCTGGCGCGATCCGTGATGTCGCAGCGAAACGCCTCCGCGCGGCCGCCTTCGGCGCGGATCTGCTGCGCCACCCGGTCTGCCGCTTCGGGGTTGAGGTCCAGCACCGCCACCGCGGCGCCCTCGCGAGCGAAGCGCCGGCAGCTTGCCCCGCCGATGCCGCCGCCGCCGCCGGTCACGATGACCGTCTTGCCTTCAAGTCTTTGCACAATGTTCTCCTTTCAGGGTCCCGGGTGCTATCGTGCGGCTGAAGCGCCGCGCGGCACCGTTTAAATAGGTAAATATGTTGACGTATATTAGGAGGACATCTGGAACAATGCAAGCCCGCCTCATCAGGAAATAGCCATGGTTAACCCCGAATTTGACGATGAACTTGGGCCATCCGCACGCACGGAGATGGCGAACAGGTTGTTCTTCCGCCTGTACCAATGTGCAAATATGTTGCATAAAACGGGATCGAGAGCCGTAGAGGCGGAGGGCCTCACCACGCAGCAGTGGGCGGTGCTCGGCGCGCTGTCGCGACCGCAGGCGGCCGCGGGAATGAGCGTGGGCGACCTCGCCCGCTACCTGATGGTGAGCCGGCAGAACCTGTCGGGCCTGGTGAGCCGCATGGAGCGCGACGGGCACCTGAGCATGGCTCCCGACGGACGCGACCGGCGTTCGCGGCTGGTCACCATGACCGAGAGCGGACGCGACGTGTGGCTACGCCTGGCCCAGCCCAAGATCCGCGACTACTACGYGCGGGCGCTGACCGATTTCTCGACAGGGGATATCACCCACACGCTGCACTACTTGCTCAAGCTGCTGGAGAACATGAAAGCGCTGGATGACGAAGGGACCGCCGCGCAGGACACGCAGGATTGAAGGCGCGATCATGCGAAGGCGCGGTGGCGGGCGCGGTATGGGCGGCGATATTCCCCGCGTTCTCAATACAGAAACGATTGGCGTCTGCCGCCTTCCAGCGCGAATTTGTCTATGGCCAGTCTGCCAGTCTCACGTATTGACGAGACCAGGGTTACCCCAGAAATTCATCAAGGTGTGCCAGAAGGAACACCTGAGACCGGCCCACGGCTGGCCTAGACTTCAGGCAGGCGCCCAGCCCGGCGCCAGGCATCCGTGCCGCGGTCGCGCCATGGGCCTGCCGCCGCGGGGCCCGCAAGGGGGGCTATCGTGCAAGGCTTCCAGCTGACACTCTTCACCATCGAAAACCGCCGGCATCACGGCAAGCAGTTGTCGCACTGGCTGCTGCAGGTCCTGCGCGAGCTGCGCATCCGCGGCGCCACGCACCTGGTGGCGGCCGAAGGCATCGGCCACGACCGCCGCTTTCATAGCTGGCATTTCCTGGAACTGGCCGACCGGCCGGAAGAAATCACCGTCATCGCCACCGGCGAGGAAGTGGAGCGCCTGTTCGCGCGGCTGGCGGAGGAAGACGTGCAGGTGTTCTATGCCAAGACGCCGGTCGAGTTCGGCTTTCTCGGCAAAGGCGCGACGGGGGCCGACAGCCCGTGAAGCTGCCGGCTCCTGCCCGCCACGTCAGTCCATGCTGGCCGCGACGGTCGTCGTCTTGCTGCCGCGCAGCGTCGCTTCCGGCAGGCGCATCACCAGGAACGGCGCCACCAGCGACACCGCCGCGCTGAGCACGAAGAGAATGCGGAACGCCGTCTCGGCGGCGGCCCGCACGGCACCGGCGTCGGCCGCGTCGCCGCCCACCATGGCGCGGTGGAACATGCTCGTCAGGATGTCCTCGCCGCCCTTCAGGTCCGACACGCCCATGCCGCCATGGCGCAGCAGCCCGATCAGCACCGTGGTCAGCACCGCCACGCCCACCGCGCCGCCCAGCATGCGCGAGAACGCCGTCAGCGCGGTGGCCACGCCGACCTGCTGCGCGGGCACCGCGTTCTGGGTCGCCACCAGCCCGCTGGGCAGTTGCAGCCCGATCGACAGGCCGAGCGCGATCATCACCAGGGCGGTCAGCACCACCGCGTGCGGATCGACGAAGGCCAGCGCCAGGATGGCCAGCGGCGCGATCAGCGAGCCGGCCAGCTGGAGCGGCTTGTAGCGCCCGCTCCGGGTCATCAGCCGCCCGGAGATAAAGGCGCCGAACGGGATGGCCAGGGTCAGCGGCACCAGCCGCAGCGCCGCGGTGTCGGCCTGCGCGCCGCCCACCACCTGGAAGCGCAGCGGCAGCAGCACCGACATCGCGATGAGCTGGAAGAAGCACAGGAACAGCGTGATGCAGCAAATCGCCACCGTGGGCACGCGCAGCATGGCCAGCGGGATCATCGGGTCGGCCACCCGCTTTTCCTGCCACACGAACAGCACCAGCGCGACCAGGCCGGCCAGCAGCAGGCCCAGCGTCTGCGGCGCCAGCGCCGACTGGCCCTGCCCCAGGCGGGTSAGGAACACSAGCACGCCRGWCAGGCCGCCGCCGAACAGCAGCGCGCCGACATAATCGATGCGGTGGCGGCGCCCGCCCACCGGCAGGTGCTTGAGCGCGCGGCGCACCACCACCAGCGCGATCAGTGCCAGCGGCAGGTTGATCCAGAAAATCCAGCGCCACGACAGGAAATGCGCCAGGTAGCCGCCGATCACCGGCCCGGCCATGCTGGCCACGGCCCATACGCCGCTCACATAGCCCTGGTAGCGGCCGCGGTCGCGCAGCGGCACCACGTCGGCAATGGTCGCCTGGGACACCGAGATCAGCCCGCCGCCGCCGAGTCCCTGCAGGATGCGCGCGATGATCAGCTGGGGCATGGTCTGCGCCAGCGCGCAGGCGATCGAGGCCAGCAGGAACAGCACGATGGCGAAGGACAGCACCGAACGGCGCCCGAGCAGGTCGGAGAGCTTGCCGTAGATCGGCGTCACCACGGTGGACGCCACCAGATAGGCGGACACCACCCACGCCATCACCTCGAAGCCGTTGAGCTGCAGCGCGATCTCCGGCAGCACCACGGCCACGATCGACTGCTCCAGCGCACCCAGCAGGATCGCCAGCATCAGCCCGAAGATGACCTGCATGACGGGCACCGGCGGCACCGCGGGCGGACCGGATGCGCGGCCGTCGCGCTGGCCGCCGTTTGCCGCGCCTTGCGGGGAGGAGGCCGATGCCGCTTGCAGGGCAGGCAACAGTGGAGGCGGAGACGGCGGGAACGACGGCGGGGAGACGGCGGTCATGGGCGGGCGGGGGGAGAGGAACGCGGGAAAGGACATCGAGTGCAGGGCCGGCGCCACCGGCGCGGGCGCGGGCCCCCGACGGCAGCAGACGGCACCAGGCGGCCCCGCTCATGTCTGTTTTGGGATACAAGGGCGTTATTGTAGGCCGAAGCCTCCCGCCCTGCACCGCGTCTTTCCCGCCCGCATCGTGCCCCGCCCTGCGGGGCACGGCCTTAGAAGGATTCCCAGTCGCCGTTGGCCACCGCCAGGTTGCCGGCTGCGGCGGCACGCGGTACGCGGCGCGCCACCGGAGCGGCCGCGGCGGGCCTGGATTGGCGGGTCACCGGCAGCGACTTGGCCGACAGCACCGGCTCGCGGCCCTGGCGCACTACCGGGGCGCGGGCCTTGCTCGGCAGCACCGGCTCGCGSGTCACGCGCTCGGCAGCGGCACGCGGGGCGGCGGCAAGCTTGGCAGCCGCCGGCGCGGTCACGCGGGCGACCGCCCGGGCCGGCGCGGCGTGATGGCGTTCGGCGGAATCCCCGGCGTCGCGCGCCGCGGGAACAGCGGCAAGACGCGCCGGCGCATGGCTCTTGGCCCCGCCAGCACGCGCGGCCGGCTGGTGCCTGGCGGCTGGCGCCGCGGCGCGCGCAACAGGTGCGGCCGACCGCACCGGCGCAACCGGCGCAACCGACATAACCGGCATGGCAGCCGGCGTCCCGGCGCGGGCCGGTGCCTGCCGCGCCACGCTGGTGTCCTCCGGCGAGACCTTGAAGCGCGACACTTCACCCACCAGGCCGGCGGCCTGCTGCTGCAGGCTCTCGGCGGCAGCGGCGGCCTGCTCCACCAGGGCGGCATTCTGCTGCGTCACGCTCTCCATCTGGCTGACGGCGCGGTTGACCTGTTCGATGCCGGAAGACTGTTCCTCGCTCGCCGCGGCGATCTCGCCCATGATGTCGGTCACGCGCTTGACCGCGCCGACGATATCGTCCATGGTGCGGCCCGCATCTTCCACCTGCCTGGCGCCATGGGCCACCTGCCCCACCGAGCCGTTGATCAGCTGGCCGATCTCCTTGGCTGCCGACGCGGAACGCTGCGCCAGGCTGCGCACCTCGGCAGCCACCACGCTGAAGCCACGGCCCTGCTCGCCGGCGCGGGCCGCTTCCACCGCCGCGTTGAGCGCCAGGATATTGGTCTGGAAGGCAATGCCCTCGATCACGCCGACGATCTCGGCCACCTTGCCCGACGATTGCGAGATGCTCTGCATGGTTTCCACCACGCCGCGCACCGCGCGCCCGCCTTCGGTGGCCACGCCGGAAGCGCTCACCGCCAGTTCGTTGGCATGGCGCGCATTGGCGGCGTTCTGCCTGACCGTGGAGGTCAGCTGCTCCATCGATGCGGCGGTCTGCTCCAGGGAAGCCGCCTGCTCCTCCGTGCGCTGGGACAGGTCGGTGTTGCCGCTGGCGATTTCGCGTGTCGCGCCGTCGATCGAGCGCGAAGCGCCCTGGATGCCGTGGACCAGCGCCGCCAGTTGACCGAAGGCGCGTTCGAGCGCCCCCAGCATGCGGCCCATCTCGTCATTGCTGTGCGCCTTGATGCTGTAGGTCAGGTTGCCCTGCGCCAGCGCCTGGGCGGCTTCGAGCGCCTGGCGCGCCGGCCCCGTGATCGAACGCGTGATGCCGATACCGAGCGCGATGGCCAGCGCCACCGCGGCGGCAGCCAGCCCGACCAGCACGTCACGCGCCATCTCGTAGCTGGCTTCCGATTCGTCCACGGCGACGATCGCCACCTTGCGCCCGCCCTCGGCAAGTTCAGTGAGCTTGTCGAAATAGGGCGCCTGGGCCGCCGGCAGCGTCGCCACCAGCGCGCTGCGCGCGCCGTCGAATTCGCCGCCCTGCAGCTGGCGCAGCACCATGTCGAGCTGGCCGTTATACGCCTCGCGCGCTTCGGTCAGGCGGCGGTAGGTTTCCCGGATCTCCGGCCTGGCGGACTTGGCGAGCCATTTGCCGAGTTCGTCCAGCGTGGAACCCATATCCTGGCGCAGCGCGCCGATCTTCTCCGCGTTGCGCCGCACCGCGACCGGGTCCTCGTTCAAGGTGGCGTCGCGCACGAGGATACCGATCCATAGCGCGTCCTGTTTGACGCGCTCGATATCCATGACCTTGAACAGCCGCCCTTCCACCGTCACGTGCATCGATTCGTTCATGGTGCGCAGGGACACCACGCCCACGACAGCCACCGCCACCAACGTCAGCGTCACCACCGAAAACGCCACCGTCAGGCGCGCCCCAATGCCAAAGTTTCGCAACCAACGCATCTTCCCGGCTCCTTTTTGCTTTTTCATCGCGCGCGGCGCACTCGCTCCAGACAGGCTTCCGGATCGACGCCGCATCGCGGGCTTAACGGCAGGGGACCAGACAAGCTTGAGTACATTTGCGCGTTTTGCGCGAAGAAAGCGAAAAACGCGAAGATACGCGGAGATATAGGGGGAGAAAGACCGGCAATTCAGGGAATTGGCAGCGTGCGTCCTGTCGTCTAATGGCGGCAGGCACTTCGATGTGCTGCCATCGGGCCTCGTGCCCGGCGGCATGCCAGACAAGAAAAGTGGGCGCACAAAAAAAGAAGCCCACGCGCGGGGTGCTCGTAGGCTTTCCAGGACTGCTAGGAACCGAAAGGTTCAGTAGCGAATATAAACCTGCTTACATGAGGTGTAAATCCAATTTCTATCAGGGATATCTCGGATAGGAAAAAGTGCCTGCTCTGCCACTCCTTGTGGCGCATGGGTGGCACCGGATGCTTCAGCAAGCAGGCCAGGGCCGTGTCATCGCCAGCAACCCCATGCTGCACAGGGGTTGCGGGCCTGGCCGGCGTTGGGATTTGCCCCACAAGTGAACATGGACATATATTCACCTATTGTGATGCAATCGGTTTTTTAGAGGTAAACCTCTAGGCTAGGCGCGCCCCCCAACCGTCCATATTTGTAAAATTTTGTTACTCTCGCCCCTGAAGTATTCCCCTTCTCTTCTGGCGGCGCCGCTCGCCACCGATTGCGAGGCGGTATTGGACCCCCCTCCCGCGCACATACCGCGGCTGGCCGCGATCCATGCACCCCGCCCCCCGGCCAGCATCGAGAGCGGATGTTTCATCCCCAGTTCCGCCCAGGCCGGGCCGCAGCCCGCGCTCAGCAGTGCGTCATACCTCAGTTGCCCACGCCTGGTTATCGAATCCCTGCCAGCCGCCAGAACCCGCGCGGGCTCTTCCGGAGAAGTTGTGAACAAGAAGGAAACCAGGGTGGACCGCCCTAGCCGGAAGCTGCAGCACCAGCAACTGTCCACCCACCGTGCGAGCCGCAAGCCGGTCATCGTGCACCTGTCCAGCGGCATCCGCCTGCATGGCGTGATCGTCGCCGCCGACAACTATATGGTGCTGCTGGCCGAATCGCCGGACGATCCGGTGCCCCAGGTCGTCTACAAGCACGCCATCGCGGTCATTACGCCCGCCCACGCACCGGAAGCCATGGCCAGCGTGCCGGGCGCGGAAAGCTCGCCGGAGTTCGTCAGCCTGTATACGCCCCGCACGCGCAAGCGGCGCTAGAGATATGGCGAGGATGACCAGGCGTGGCGCCGCCAGGGCCCCGGCCACGCGCCCCGCCGCGCCAGCCGGAGCGCGCAAAGAAACTTCAGGGCACGACCGCAAGATCACACTAAACCTTTTCCGACGCTGGTCGATAACCCTAGCAACGGAGGCACTACACGCACTGCAACGCAGTCAGCCAACGTTACACGGCAGCCGCCGGACTGTGTAAATCACTGCAACTAGGAGTCGTACCATGTCGTCGATCATCAATACCAATTCGTTGTCTCTGATGACTCAGAACAACCTCAACGCTTCGCAATCGCAACTGAACACCGCGATTCAGCGCCTGTCGTCGGGTCTGCGCATCAACAGCGCCAAGGACGATGCCGCCGGCCAGGCCATCGCCAACCGCTTCACCGCCAACATCAACGGCCTGACCGTAGCGCAGCGCAATGCCAACGACGGTATCTCGATGGCGCAAACGACGGAAGGCGCGCTGACCGAAGTCAACAACAACCTGCAACGTATCCGCACGCTGGCCGTTCAGGCCGCCAACGGTTCGAACTCCGCCTCCGACCTGAAGTCGATCCAGGATGAAATTACGCAGCGCCTGGCTGAAATCGACCGTACTTCGCAACAAACCGACTTCAACGGCGTCAAGGTCCTGTCCTCGTCGGCAAAGGCCCTGAACATCCAGGTTGGCGCGAACGACGGCCAGACCATCTCGGTCAACCTGTCGGAAATCAGCTCGAAGACCCTGGGCCTGGACAGCTTCAGCGTGACCAGCACCCCGAACAAGGCTGCTACGGTTACCGACCTGAGCAACGCAGTGACCGCCGGTACCGCCACGAAGATCAGCTCGAGCCTGTACCAAGTCACGACCAAGAACACCTTCGCCTCGACCGACCAGGTCCTGGCCAAGCTGCAAGACGGCGACACGGTTGCTGTGGCTGGCGGCAACACCTACACCTACAACTCGAGCACCGGCAACTTCTCGTACAAGGTGACCACCGCTGCTTCGGCAGCCTCGCTGTCGAGCTCCAACCTGCCGGCATTCGGCCAGGCAGCCGGCACGTACACCAACGCCAGCGGCGCATCGGTCCAGTTCAAGGTCGACAGCGCAGGCAAGCTGACCGCCGCTGACGGCGTCACCACCCTGTACGACGACGGCGCCGGCAACCTCACCACCAACAACACTGGCGGCCTGTCGCAAGCAACGCTGGGTGGCGTGTTCACCAACGCCGGCTCGGCTGCCGCTGGTGTCGCAAGCGTGCAAGTCAACGGCACCACCTACACCTCCGCTGCTGGTGGCAATGTCACCAACAACGCAGCAGCCAGCAAGAACGACGTGGCAGCTGCAGTGCTGGCAGGCGGCTCGGGCAACGCGACCACCGTCACCCTGGGCAAGACCAGCGGCCTGACGTCCACGATCAAGCTTGACGGCGCTACCGGCAAGGCAGACGGCGCCAACGGCGCGACCTCGAGCTACGTTGATGCAAAGGGCAACCTGACCACGACGGCCAGCTTCACCACCAACTACGCTGTCGACACCACCACCGGTGCCGTCACCGTGGCAGACAACAGCGCCAGCCCGGCCGCCGCAACGGATCCGGACATCAACGCGAAGATCGGCGGCGCCGCCTACATCGACGCAGCGACCAACGCATTCACCACGAGCACGACCTCGTCGTCGGGTTCGGGCACGACCGATCCGCTGGCCGTGCTGGACAAGGCGCTGCAGACCGTCGACAACCTGCGCAGCTCGCTGGGTGCAGTACAGAACCGCCTGGACTCCGTCATCTCGAACCTGGGCACGACCGTGACGAACCTGTCGTCGTCGCGCTCGCGCATTCAAGATGCGGACTACGCAACGGAAGTGTCGAACATGACCCGCGCGAACATCCTGCAACAAGCTGGTACCTCGGTGCTGGCGCAGGCTAACCAGTCGACCCAAGGCGTGCTGTCGCTGCTGCGTTAATTCGTAACTGCTTCGCTGAAGCCGGCATTCGTGCCGGCTTTGGCATAACGGGCCTCGAGTGTTTCCCCAGGGCCGCGGCCCTGGGAAAGCATTCCAACCTCCGACTTCCGAACCGACATGGCCGAATCCTTCCCGATCCCGTCCGGCATCCCCGCCATTCCCGCCATGCCGGCCAGCATGGCGTCGGGCGGGGAAACGATGCGCGCAGAGGCCGGCATTGCCGCCACTGCCGGCAGCGAGGATTCGCCGGCGAGCACGCCGCAGGAACAACCGGGCGGACTGGATGCAGCCGTCAAGCGGCTGACCCARGTCCTGCGCATGGCATCGGTCAGCGTAGAGTTCGAGATCGATAGCGATTCGCACCGCATCATCACGAAGGTGGTGGACAAGACCAGCGGCGAGGTGATCCGCCAGATCCCGACCGAGGAAGTCATCAAGATCGCGAACGCCATGCAGCAATTGCAGGGTCTGTTCGTGCATCAGACCGCGTAAGACCGCGCAAGACAGCACAAGACCGGACCCGACCCAATCAAGCTATACCTGGAGAAGCAGTCATGACAAGCATTTCGAACCTCGGCGTAGGCTCAGGCCTGGATCTCAGCTCGCTGCTGGACCAGCTCACCACCGCCGAGCAGGCTCCGCTGAACGCGATCAAGGCGCAGCAAGCCAGTTCCCAGACCAAGCTTTCGGCCTACGGCACGCTGCAGAGCGTGCTGGGCGCGTTCCAGGCCGCTGCCAAGCAACTGGCCGACCCGAGCTTCTTCAACGGGACGACCGCGACCTCCAGCAACACCGGTGTCCTCACCGCGACGGGAGGCAGCAAGGCGACTTCCGGCACCTACGCCGTCAACGTCTCGGCGCTGGCTCAGGCCCAGTCGCTGGTCGCCGCCGGCCAGGCTTCCCAGACCGCGGCGCTCACGACCGGCACCATTCACATCGACTTCGGCACCATCACCGATGCCGCCGGTGGCAGCCTGGACAACAATGCCGCCAGCCCCACCTACGGCCGCTACAGCAACGCCACGTTCGCCGCCACGGCGGGCTCGAGCGGGATCGACATCAAGATCGACAGCACCAACAATACGCTGCAAGGCGTGAGCGACGCCATCAACAAGGCCAACACCGGGGTCACCGCCAGTATCGTCAACGACGGCTCGGGCACGCCGTATCGCCTGGTCCTGACGGCCAAGGACACGGGCGCGGCCAGCAGCATGCGCATCAAGGTCAACAACGAAGCCGGCAGCGGCACATCGCTGGCCGGCCTGGTCAGCTATGACGTGAACAACGGCTCCGGCGGACAACGCATGCAGCAAAGCATCGTCGCCCAGAACGCGCAGCTGACCGTCAACAACATTGCCATCCAGAGCGCCAGCAACAACGTGACCGACGCCCTGCCGGGCGTCACGCTGGCACTGACCCAGACGGGCAACACCAGCGTCGCCATCCAGCGCGACACCAAGACGATCCAGACCGGCGTGCAGTCTTTCGTTTCCGCCTACAACAATCTCCAGAGCGTCGCCGCGAGCCTGACCGCCTATGATCCCAGCACCAAGACCGGCTCGCCGCTGACCGGCGACGGTACGCTGCGCATCATCCAGTCGCAGATCCGCGGCATCCTGAACATGCCGCAAGGCAGCGGCAGCGGCGCCAACGCGATCAACACGCTCTCGCAAGCCGGCATATCGTTCCAGACCGATGGCTCCATCCAGCTCGACAATGTCACGCTGACCAACGCACTGAACTCGAATGCGGCTGGTGTCGCCGGCCTGTTCGGCAATACCGACGGCAAGAGCGGCTACGGCAACCAGATCAATGCGCTGGTCACCTCGCTGACCGGCACCAACGGCGCGCTGACCTCGGCCACCAACGACGTCAACCAGACGCTGAAGGACCTGAGCGACCAGTACACGTCGAAGTCGGACCTGGTGGACGCGACCATTGCGAACTACAAGGCGCAGTTCACGCAGCTCGACACGATCATGGCGCAGATGAACAACACCAGCAGCTATCTGACGCAGCAGTTCAACGCGATGAACAACACCTCGAACAAGTAGTAAGCCCGCCCAGGAGTCGATCATGTTCGCCCGAAATGCCGTCAACGCCTATGCCCAGGTCGGGATCCAGACCGGCGCCATGAGCGCCAGCCCCCACAAGCTGATCGTCATGCTCTACGACGGCGCGCGCGGCGCCATCGCCCGCGCCAAGTTCCACATGGAAGCCCGTGCCGTCGCCGAGAAGGGCAAGGCAATCTCGCACGCCATCAGCATCATCGACAACGGCTTGCGGGCCGCGCTCGACCACAATGCCGGCGGYGGGAT
This sequence comes from Cupriavidus sp. 05N40, assembly GCF_056397305.1. Taxonomy (NCBI): domain Bacteria; kingdom Pseudomonadati; phylum Pseudomonadota; class Betaproteobacteria; order Burkholderiales; family Burkholderiaceae; genus Cupriavidus; species Cupriavidus sp. 05N40. The sequence goes on along the minus strand of NZ_JBFTND010000002.1, from coordinate 56,119 downwards.
CGCCGGCGACCTGGAGGCGCTTTACGACTACATGTCGCGCCGGCTGATGCTGGCCAACCTGCGCAACGATGAAACACTGCTGAACGAAGTCGATCACTTGCTCGAGAACCTGGCATCGGCCTGGGCGCAGATCGAAGACGCGGCCTCGCCGGTACCCGGTGAATCTCACCAACTCGCTTCGGCAGGGACCTGACATGCATAGACCTAGCCCCGTTCTGAGCTGCTACGAAGAGCTCGAACTGCTTGCCGAACAGATGCTCGAGACGGCCCGGGCCAACCACTGGGATGCGCTGAGCGACCTGCAGAAGGTGTATATGGCCCAGGTCGACCGCCTGCGCCAGCTCAAGGACGAAGCCTCGTTCCCCGAACATGAACGTTCCAGCCGCTTCCACCGCCTGGAGCGCATCCTTGCCTACGATGCGGCCATCCGCGATCTGCTGATGCCCGAGCTGACGCGCTTCGGAGGAATGATCGCCAGCGCCAGGYGGCAGCAGAGCCTCGGCCATGCCTATGGCGTTGCCGGCTGACCTGGCCGGACCTCCCGGCACCGATATCACCTAGCGGCCTGCAATGACTGGCATTCCTGTCTCGTCGGACGCATCCCTGCTGCGCGACCTGAACCCGCAAAGCCTGCGCACCGCGCTGTCGGTATCGAAGCTGTCGGCACTTCTCCCGACGGCGCCCTTGCCGGAGGGCAACCCGCAGACGTCCACCGGCTCCGCCGTGCAAGGGCGCACGGTCTTGCCCTTGCCCTCCGCCGCGCAGGCGGGCCAGCCCGCGCAAAGCGGTTCCACCCGCGAAATATTGAGCTCCGCGGCACGCGTCATCCTGGATTTGCTGGAGCGCGTCGATGTTCAACCCCAGCGTTCAGCCGCTTCCCTGCTGCCATCGCCGCCCACGGCCGCCGGCGCACCCGCCCTGCGCGCCGCCCTGGCGGACGCGATCGGACGCAGCGGACTGTTCTATGAGAGCCATCTTGCCGAATGGGTGAGCGGCGCCCGGCCGCTGGAACTGCTGCGCAAAGAGCCACAAGCGATGCTGCGCGCCCCTGGCGCCGGGGCCGGCACCGCCCAGGGCCCTGCCCCGGCACCGGACAAGGCAGGCGCGCCGCCTGCGCCGCTTCTCCTGCTCCCCGCGCCGGCGGCTACGGCCGGAGCACCTGCCCCCCTGACTCCCGGGGGCGCGATGGCCGAGGCGGACAGCCCCCTGCAGCTCCTTGCGGAAGACGGACAAGCGACGCAGGCCGACGCGCGCGGCCCCGCTCCCTCCCCGCGTGGCGGTGCCGCAACCGAGACCGCCGCCCAGACGAACGCTACGCCGGCCACGCTCCAGCAGCCCGCGCATCCGGGCCGTGCCGCCGCGCTGGCGAGCCAGGCTGCGCAAGCCTATGAAGCAACGGCCAAGGGCGCCGACGCACCCCGCCATCGGGAAACGCGCCTCGGCACCCTGCTGGCCACGGCCAGCATCGACGACCACGCAGCCGCCCGCAGCAGCGGCCCGGCAACGGTCCTGCACCCCGGCGCGGAAGGCGTGGTCCGGCAGCAACTCGAACTGCTTGCCGGCCAGCAGTTGCGCTGGGCCGGCGAAGCCTGGCCCGGCACGCCCATGGACTGGGAAATCCGCCGCGAGCATGCGGACGACGGCAGTGCCGGCACCGCCGCGGCCGCCTGGAGCACACGACTGGTATTGAACTTGCCTCACATGGGAACGGTGGAAGCGCGCCTGACCTTGAACAGCACCGGCCTGGACGCGCGCATCGTCACCGCTGACGGAAGCGTCGCTTCGCGCATGAACGCCGACAGGTCGGCACTGTCAGGCAACCTGGCGGCCTCCGGCATCGTGCTGATGCGCCTGGATGTCGACACCGGCGAGCCGGCCACGCCAGGAACAGGCAGATGAACGACGCACATCAACCCACCCCGCGCGGCGCCGCGATCGCGCTGCGCTACGACAACGACGATGCCGCGCCGCGCGTGGTGGCCAAGGGCTACGGCGTGACCGCGGAATCGATCATTGCGCGTGCGCAGGAGGCGGGTGTCTACGTGCATGACTCGCCCGCGCTGGTGAGCCTGCTGATGCAGGTCGACCTCGATTCGCACATCCCGCCCCAGCTCTATGTCGCCGTGGCGGAGCTGCTTGCCTGGCTCTATCGCCTGGAAAGCACATCTGGCGAAAGCGCCGGCTGAAAAGCCGGCCGCGCGGGCGGCCGCGGAGCGCGCCCGCGCGTATGCTCAGTCGTGCCCCGCGCCCAGCATGGCCCGCACCTCGGCGCCGACGCGCGCCACGTCATCGCGGTCCAGGCCAAGTCCCGACGGCAGATTCAGTGCATGCGGCGCGATCCGGTAGCAGGCCAGGTTGGCTGCGCGCGCGGCGGCCGCGCCTGGCGTGGCGGCATAGGCCGCCAGGCTGCTCAGGGGATTGAAGAACGGCCGGCTGTCGATGCCGCACTCCGCCAGCCGGCGGATCGCCGGGACCTTGCCGCCAATGCGCTCCGGCAGCAGCACCGTCACCATCCAGTAGGTATTGCGCACGTCCGGTGCCTCGCTGTTGAGCAGGATCTCCGGGCACCGCGAGAACTCTTCACGGTACCACTCGAAAATCTGCCGCTTGCGCGCCACCAGTTCTTCGATACGCTCGATCTGCGCCAGCCCGAGCGCGGCCTGCATGCTGCTCATCTTGTACTTGTAGCCGACTTCGCGATTCTCGAACATGGTGTCGCCCGGTTGCCGGCCATGATCGCGCAATACCATGACACGGCGATAGACGCTGTCGTCGTCGGTGATCAGCATGCCGCCTTCGCCGGTGGTCAGCGTCTTCGAGCCATGGAAGCTGAAGGTCCCGGTCAGGCCGAGCGTGCCGGCGGCCCGCCCGCGATAGCGCGAACCCGCGGACTCGGCGGCGTCCTCGATGACCGCCACGCCGTGCCGGCTGGCAATGGCGCACAGCGCATCGTAGTCGGGCATGTTGCCGTACAGGTCGACGGGGATCACGGCCTTGGTGCGCGGCGTGATGCAGGCCTCGAACGACGCGGCGCTCAGGCACCAGCTCGACGGGTCGATGTCCGCGAACACGGGCGTCGCGCCTACGTAGCTGACGGGCGCCGCACTGGCGATCCAGGTGCAGTCCGGCACGATGACTTCATCGCCGGGCCCGACGCCCAGCGCCAGCAGCGAGAGATGGATCGCCGAGGTGCACGATGGCAGCGACACCGCATGCCGGACCCCGTGGTAGTCGGCGAAAGCCCGCTCGAACCGGTCGTTGTAGCGATTGGCGTCGGCGTACCAGGCATTGGTGACCGCATCGGTGACATAGGAGATTTCCCTGTCGGTGATCGACGGGCCGGAGACGAATATGCGTTTCATGATGATCGGGGTTCCCAGGGAAGCCGGTTCGACCGCGACAGCAGCCTTTCAGAGAAAGAAGTAGTCCGCCTGTTTCTGGTGCCATTCGGGGATCGCGGCAATCGCGGCGCGCGCCGTGCGCGGATTCATGCCAACGTAGACGCGGCCGATATGCCCCGGCAGTGCCCCCGGCGAGACGATCTCGCGCGCCTGGCAAAGGCGGCCTTGCAGGTGCGCATTCTGGTCCACGAAATACTCCACGCGCTCCATCGAATCCAGGGCCGAGGCGATGAAGTTCCCATAGAAGCCGGCACCGTAGATCGCGCTGGGCGCCGATGCGTGTGCCCGCTCGAAGGCCTTCAGCCTTGTCACGACGCCGTGCCAGTATTGCGCGGTGTCGCGCGCGAAAGCCTCCAGCCCCGCCAGCGCGGCGGCATCCGGTTGCCGGACCGCGCAGGCGGCCCCCGCGCCGAGCCTTGCCGTCACCACGAACGCGGCATCGTGCACGCCGGCATCGACTTCCACGCGGTCGAAGCCCTGCGCGCTCAGCATGTAGTGCAACGATTCGGCCGTGAAGTGGTTCACATGGTCGGCCACGACGAAGTCGGCCACGTTCTCCAGCACGTTCGGCACGATGAAGTAGAAGTGCCCGCCCGGCTTGAGCAAAGCCTTGATATTGGCCAGCGCCTGCCCGAGCCGGGAGATATGCTCCAGCGCATAGAAGGACAGGACCACGTCCATGCTGCCCGCCCAGGCCGGGTCCACCTCGTGGGTGGCCCAGCCAGGCTGGCCCGGGAACCGCGCCCAGTGCGATACATACTTGTCGGTGACATCGAACAGGAACGGCGCGATGCCCTGGTTCCCCTGCACGACCTTCCTCAGGGTCGGCGCCTTGGCGCAGCCGTAGTCGAGCACCCGGCAGCCCGGGAACAGATCGAGCTTCGACTGCAGCACCGCGGCCTGGTGGTCGGCCCGGTAGAGCGGGCGTCCGTCGACCATCTTGTAGAGCTGGTCGTCGTCTTCCGCTGCGAGGTTGATCTCGTACACATTGGCGTAGTAATGCGCAAGGTCCGGCAGCTCGCTGGTCTGCAGATGACCGCAATGCGGGCAGAGATAGACCTGGGTGCGGCCAGGCACCACGGTGTTCATGGTCGTGATCGAACTATCGCCGTCCGACTCGTAGACCGGGGCGGGAAGCGCATTCGCGCAAACGTTGCATTGACAGGCCACTGCTATTCCTCGGCAAAATATTCGGCAAACAGCGCCTCGACCTCGGTCCCCGCGGTGACGGAGGCCTTCCAGCCCAGGCGCGCGCCATAGGGGTCGCGGAAATTGAAGAAGCGCGACTGGACCGACCAGCGCGGCCGGTCCGAAACGTTGTATCCGGACTGGTGGATCACCAGGAAATCCAGCACGATCAGGTCGCCCGGCCGGGTCAGCGGCGCGCAGCGCTCATAGGCGGCAACCACTTTCTCGTCGTCGACCATGCCGATCTTGTAGGCACCCGACTTGGCGGCCCCGACCCCGGTCTTGCTGCACTTGCGGATCCCGTCGCGATGCGAGCCGCGGCATACTTCCACCGGGCCCATCTCCCTGGTCACCGCGCGCAGCGGGCTCCACATCACGATGCCATCGACACTCTGCGGCTGGAAGATGAACTCCTGGTGCCAATGGCTGCGGAACTGCTCTTCCTGCGGACTATCGATGCGAATGCCATAGCTGGCCGTGCCGATGCCCGCCACATCGGTTCCCCGCAGGAACTTGAAAAGGGCCTCGCCCTTCTCGGACGAGATCAGCCGCAGGAACGCCGGGATCTGCTTGACCTGGTCGTAGACCTCGCCGCCGAAGGCGCGGCTCACGCCTGTCAGCTGGGCATAGCCGGCATCGAACTGCTCCGCCGAGAAGGGCTCGCGCACCAGCGCAATGCCGTGCCGGGCCGCCACCAGGCCGATAATGTCGTAGATGGCCCGCTGGATCGGACGGATCTCCCGCTCGATATCGAAGAAGCCGGGTATCACCAGCATGCCGTCGCGCGCAAAGCGCGCGCGCAGCTCATCTGTCGGAACGAAGTCCATTGTCTGCCCCTGTCTCAATCGCTCGCCGCGGCCCCAGGCTTACACGCGCCGCAGGTAGCCATCCGGCGCCACCGTGATCTGGAGCTTGTCTTCGACCTGCCGGTCGATTTCGAACTTCAGCGGTTCGCCGTCGGCGCCCAGGACGGTCTCGCTGCGCAGGCGCTCCAGGTAGGCCCAGACCGCGGTCTTCGGATTGTTGCCCTTGCCCCACGGACGCGCGGGCGAGAGGTGTTCCGGCTGGTCTTCCACCAGGGTATCGAAGACGATGCAATAGCTGCCCTTCGCCGTCAGCGGCGCATAGGCTTCCAGTTCGGCCAGTACGTGGTCGTGCGTATGGTTCGAATCGAGAATGACCAGCACGCGCTCATAGCCGGCCGCACGGCGATGCACCTCGGCGACAATGGCGGGATCGATGCTCGAGCCCTGCAGCATGTCGATCTTGTGGGCCATCGGGTGCTTTTCGATGGCCGCGCGGTTGTGCGCGCGGATATCGATATCGAGGCCCAGCACGCGGCGGCGCGAAGCCCGCGGATCGAAGCTGGTGCCGGCCTCCACCGCATCGCAGTAGTCCAGCATCGCAAGCATCGACGCACTGAGTATCAGGGAGCCACCGTGGGCAATGCCGGCCTCGATCACCAGGTCCGGCCGCACGCTCCAGATCAGTTCCTGCATCGCCGCCATATCCTGCGGATACTGGATGATGGGCCGGCCCAGCCAGGTGAAGTTGTAGGCGTAGTTGCCCACCGCCACGGCGCACATCCAGTCCAGCGACGCACCGCGCAGGCTGGCTTCGCTGCCGAGCCGGCGGATGTTCCCCTGCACCTCCTGCTTGAACTGCTCAATCGGATTCATTTCACTCTCCATTGTCTTTTTCAACCAATACCTTGTCGATGCGCCCGCCGATCTGGGCGCCCATGTACAGGCATTCGGCGTAGTGGCGGGGAAAGCCCGCCCGCTCCATTGCCGCAACCGTCTGTGCGATGTCGTAGTCAACGCGGTGCAAGGCAATCTCGTACCCGTCCAGCACCGCGAATGCCGCGCGCGGATCGCCGTCGCGGGGCTGCCCCACCGATCCGGGGTTGCAGTACGTCTTCTCGCCGAACACCGCCAGCGTCTGCACATGCGTATGGCCCGAGAAGAGATTGCGCGCCTGTGGCGGCACGGTGTGCGCGTCCACGCGGTACAGATACTCGTCGAGCGGATCGTTCCAGCCGCCGTGGACAAAATAGTTCAGTGCTTCCGTATGGATGGACACCGAGCGCGCCAGCCACGCGACCTGCTCCACGCTCACCACGGTGCGCTGGTATGCCATGATCTGCGCCACCGTGCGCGAACGGGGGCAGTCCAGCGCGGCGACCATGTACTGGTCGTGATTGCCCATGACATTGATGGCATCGAGCTGGCGCAGCAGGTCAATGCATTCGCCCGGCTGCGCGTAATAGCCGACCACGTCCCCGAGCGAGATAAAGCGCTGGCAGCCGAGCGCGCGGGCAGCGTCGACCACCGCATGCAGCGCCGGCAGGTTGCCGTGGATATCAGAGAGAATCGCGATCATAGGCAACGAAGTCCTCCGAATATCGCCACGCCCGCCCATGCCTGAGCAGCGGCGCCGATGGCCTGCTGCCCTGCAGGAAGAAATCGAGCGCCATGCCCGCCTCGTTGTAGCCGAACGCGGTCCGCAGCGAAGTGCTGCTGGAGAAGCGCGGATTGATCTCGAGCAGGTAGGGCACGCTGCCCTCCTTGCGGAACTGGTAATTGGTGGGGCCGAGCGGGCGGAAATGCCGGGTCAGGACCTGCGTGGCGGACTCGATGTCGGCGTCGCGCACCGTCTCCACATAGCCCGTGCTGCCGGCCGCCGACAACCTGCGCCTGAAGACGATGGGCGGCACCATGCCGCCGTCGCCGAAGCCGAACAACCCGACCGTGTATTCGGCGTCGTCCGTGCCGACGATGCGCTGGACCATGGCGCTGTCGCCCTGCTTGCGGCGCCAGTAGTCATAGTCCGGTTCGTCATGCAGCCGCACGATGCCACGCGAGCCGTTGCCGTCGCGTGGCTTCATCAACAGGGGCGCCGGGCCCAGCGCACCGACCAGCTCCTCCCAGCTGCCGTCGATGCGGCTGGGAATCGAAGGCAGGCCAAGCGCCTCGATGGCCTGGCCGCAGCGCCACTTGTCCGCACTGAGCCTGACCAGCGCAGCCTGGTTCAGCCCGAGCACCACGCCGAGGCTGTCGAAGAAGGCGCGCTCCCGGTCCATCAGGGACACATCGACCTCGAGCGCCGGCAGGATCAGCTGCGCCCCTTCCCGCTGCACGAGATCGCGCCAGAAATCGAGATAGGCGGGATCGGACTCCTCGCACGGCGGCTTGGCGCGGAAGGCATCGCACAGGTAGCTGCCCATCGATCCGGCGTTGCGGTCGACGCCGACGATGCGCACCGGCCGGCCACAGGCGCGCAGGCTCTTCACCACACCCTGTCCGATGATGGCGCCGACGCCGGTTACGATGACGGTCACGGTCATTGCAGCTGCGCTTCCACCAGCAAGGCCACGCACAGGTCGGGAAACCCGACGCCGACCTTGAGCATGGCCTGCATGTTCGCGCGCATGTCCGGCAGTGTCTTGAGCACGCTCAGCGGCAGCGGCTTCAGGTAGATGCCTTCCTCATGCGTGATGGCGTAGCCATGCTCGTTCAGCACGGCGCGCAGGGTGTCGCGGCAGTACTGGCGCTGGTGCCCGAGAGCGATGTCGTTGGCGTTCAGGCTGTAGATATCGTCGATCAGCCCGAGCTCGAGACCCAGCCGCCGGTTCATCGACTTGGCGTTGGGCACGGCCACATAGACCTTGCCGCCGGGCTTGAGGAAACGGCGATAGCGCGCCAGCAGCAGGCCGGGATCGTCGACGTGCTCGAGGATGAAGCCCATGACGATCACGTCGAAACGCTGTTCGGTCTCGAAGGTCTCGAAGTAATCCAGCACCACCGTGTGGGCCAGCTCCGGATGACGCTTGCCGAACAGCTCGATGACGAGCGGCGAGCCTTCCACGATGACATGCCGGTCGCACCGCTGGTCGAACGCGGACGCGGTGAAGCCGTGGCCCAGGCCGAGTTCGAGCAATGCCTCGCAATGTCCGAACCGCTCGATGATGCGGCCGGGATACCAGTTCAGTACCAGGTCGTTCTCGAGCTCCGTCGCGGAGTTCGGCAGATACTCGGTAGCTACTGCGTCAAGATGGTTCATGACTCTTCAGTCTTGGGGTTCAGTGGGCCGGCGCGCACGCCTGGCGCTGCATCATGTCGCGCCAGGCGATCGTTCCGGAGCAGATCTGGCTCGCCCCGGCGCGGCCGCAGTTGGCGACCAGGTCCAGGCCCGAGACGTAGGGGGTGAAGGCACCGTGGCGCTGCGGGTACGGGTGCATGGCGTAGTCCATGTATTCGACGGTCACCGCATTGCGCTCGAACAGTTCGTGGTCGAGATAGTTGCGCGCGCCGTGGCCGGTGATGTAGCGACCTGCCTCCATCCGCTTGCACACATCCAGCACGCGCTGGCTCTTCTCGCCGGGGATGCCGAGCGCCGACGAGCGGGCGAACGGCTTGCCGCCGGCCACGCCGAAATAGTCCGCGAGCGCCAGCATGGAAGCCTGGGTCAGCTCGGAAAGCGACGTGGTGGGCAAGGCCAGGACTTCGTCCACCAGGGCCAGCATGTCCTGCACGTGCGGCGCATCGCGGTAAGCCTGCCGCAGCAGCTCCCGATGCTGTGCGCGCCAGCCGGTGCCGTCGTCGACCTCCACCGCGTCGATGCGCTGGCCCAGGCGGAGCCCGCGCAACGGCACGGTCATCCAGCGCATGCCCTGCGCCGTCTTGACCTGCACACGGTTGCCGAATCCTCCGCGCGAGAACTGCACGTCGTCGTAGAAGACAAAGGTATCGGCCAGCCGCACCTGCTCGAGCATGCCCACCCACGGGAAGTACATGGGCTGCGATATCACCAGGCGGGTGCCATGGAGGGAATCTGTCATGTCTGGGATCGGGTCCTGCGCCGTCATGCCGCGGCAGGGATATAGCGGATTTCGGGGACCGCGACCGCGAACGTTCCGCCCCATTCGGCGATATAGCCGTGCTGCCGGACCACTTCGTCCGCGATGTTCCAGGGCAGGATCAGGACCACATCCGGACAGTCTTCGCGCAAGTGGTCCGGGTGCATCACCGGTACGTGGCTGCCGGGCAGATGCTTGCCCTGTTTGGACGGCGCGGCATCGCATACGTAGGGCAGCAGGTCTGGCCGGATGCCCRCGTAGTTCAGCAGCGTATTGCCCTTGGCTGCCGCGCCGTAGGCGGCCAGGCGCTTGCCGGCGCGCTTTTGCTCGATCAGGAACACGGTAAGCGCATCCTTGAGCCGGTCGACGCGGTCCTGGAAGCCCTGGTACGTGGCCAGCGCACGCAAGCCGAAGTCCTGCTCCTTGCCCAGCAGCGCGCCAACCGCCGGCTGCTCGGCGCGGCCGTCGTCGGCGTGGCAGGCGTAGACGCGCAGGCTGCCGCCATGGGTGGGGAGTTCGCGTACGTCGATGATGCGCAGCTGCGCGGCGGCGAGGATCTGCCTGACCGTGTGGAGCGAGAGGTAGGAGAAATGCTCGTGATAGACGGTGTCGAACTGGGTCTGCTCGATCAGCCGCAGCAGGTGCGGGAACTCGAGCGTGATGGTGCCGCCGGGCTTGAGCGCCACTTTGAGGCCCCGGGTGAAATCGTTGATGTCCGGAACGTGGGCGAATACATTGTTGGCCGCGATCAGGTCGGCTTGCTTTCCGGCCTCGGCCAGGCGGCGCGCCAGCGCTTCGCCGAAGAACTCGCGCAAGGTGGGCACGCCGATCCGCTCGGCGGCCTGCGCCGTGCCCGCGGTCGGCTCGATGCCCAGGCAGGGAATGCCGGCGGCGACGAAGTTCTTCAGCAGGTAGCCGTCGTTGGACGCCACTTCGATGACATGGCTGTGCGCACCGAGCGCCAGGTCCGCGGTGATCTCGCCGGCATAGCGTGCCGCGTGTTCCAGCCAGGTCTTCGAGGTCGACGAGAAGTAGGCGTAGTCGGCGCGGAACAGCTCGTCCTCGCGGGCATAGTCCTCCGTCTGCACCAGCCAGCAGTGGCTGCAGACGTAGAGCTTGAGCGGGAAATGCACCTCCGGCGCGGCCAGGTCGGCTACCTCCAGGTAGGCATTCGACGGCGGGGCGAAGCCCAGGTCCAGGAAGACATGCTCGAGCGGTGTTGTGCAGTGACGGCAGTTCATGGGTAAATCCCCGGGAATCCGGCATTCAGAAGAGGGTGAGACGCATCGCGCGCGGACACATCGGTGACCGGCAGCGGCCACCTGATGCCCAGCCTCGGATCGTCGTGCCGCACGCCGCCCTCGGCCTGCGGCGTGTAGAGCGCGGTATGCAGATAGAGCAGTTCGCTGTCGGCTTCCAGTGCCTGGAATCCATGCGCGCAGCCTTCCGGAATCGCCACCATGAGCGCGTTCCCGGCACTCAGCTCGAACGCCTGCCACTGCAGGAACGTGGGAGATCCGGCCCGGAGATCGAGCGCGACATCCCAGACCCGCCCCCGCAGGCAGCGCACCAGCTTCATTTCCGCGTGCGCGCCGAGCTGGAAGTGCAGGCCGCGCACCGCGCCTGCCTGGCGCGTGCGGGAATGGTTGATCTGCAGCACCTGGCGCGCGCCGATGACTTCCGCCAGCGCATCCGCGCAGAACATCCGGGCGAAGGCGCCCCGGTGGTCGGCGAACGGCTCGGTCCGCACCAGGCGGACACCCTCGATGTTTGTCGGTTCGGTTTTCATGCGGCGGCCCAGACGAGTCCGGCGCAGGCCGCCTGTTCGACATAGGCGGCAAGCTGCGAACGGGTCGCTGCCGTGCCACGGGCCTGGAACTGGCGGTACCAGGCGGCGGTGGCGCCCAGCGCCTCGTCCAGCTGCCAGACCGGGGTCCAGCCAAGCCGGGCGCGCGCCTTCGACCAATCCAGCGCGAGCAGCCCCGACTCATGGGGCTGCGGCTGGCTTGCCACGCGCCACGCCAGCTCCGGCCAGTGCGCCTTGAGGCGGCCGAGCACGGATTCGACGCAACAGTTACCCTCCGCCGCCGGGCCGAAGTTCCAGGCGGCGGCGCAAGCCGCATCGCCCTCCAGCAAGCGCTGCCCCAGCAGCAGGTAGCCGGACAGGCAATCCAGCACGTGCTGCCAGGGACGGGTGGACCGGGGCGAGCGGATCTCGAGCGGATTGCCCTGCGCCAGCGCACGCACCAGGTCGGGGATCAACCGGTCCGCGGACCAGTCGCCGCCACCGATCACGTTGCCGGCGCGCGCGGTTGCCAGCAGCGTGTCCGTGGCGCCGAGGAAGGACTGGCGATAGCTTGCCGCCAGGAGCTCGGTCGCGGCCTTCGACGCCGCATAGGGATCGTGGCCGCCGAGCGGGTCGTTCTCGCGATAGCCCCACTCCCACTCGCGGTTTGCGTAGACCTTGTCGGTGGTGACGAGGACGACCGCCCGCACGCCCGCGTGGCGGCGGCATGCTTCGAGCACGTTGGCCGTGCCCATCACGTTGGTGGACCAGGTCTCGAGCGGATCGCTGTAGGAGCGCCGCACCAGCGGCTGGGCGGCAAGGTGAAAGACGATCTCCGGACGGCAGGCGGCGAACGCGGAATCCAGCGCCGCCATGTCGCGGATATCGCCGCGGACATCCGCGGCGGAGACTTGCAGCAGGTCCCAGTGGCTATGCCCCGCCTGGGGCGGCAGGGCATAGCAGGTCAGCTCCGCGCCGAGCCCGGTCAGCCACTGCGCCAGCCAGCTGCCCTTGAAGCCGGTGTGGCCCGTCAGCAGAACGCGGCGCCCCTGGTAGAGGTGGCCAAATTGCGCTATTTCCATACTTTCCAGGGCGGATTACCCCGACCCCACAGGTCTTCCAGATAGGTCTTGTCGCGCAGCGTGTCCATCGCCTGCCAGAAGCCCCGGTGCATGTAGGCGGCCAGTGCGCCGTCGGTGGCCATCTGCATCAGCGGCTCGGCCTCCCAGCTCGTGCGGTCGTCCTCGATGCGGTCGATCACCGAAGGGTCGAGCACGAAATAGCCGCCGTTGATCCACGAGCCGTCACCCGCGGGCTTTTCCTGGAAGCTCTCGACCATGTCGCCGTTGAGGTTGAGCGCGCCGTAGCGGCCCGGCGGCTGGATCGCGGTCACCGTCGCCGGCTTGCCGTGGCGGTAGTGGAAGTCGACGAGCGCGCCGATGTCGATATCGGACACGCCATCGCCATAGGTGAAGCAGAAGGGCTCCTTGCCCACATAGTCGCGCACGCGCTTCATGCGCCCGCCGGTCAGCGTGCTTTCGCCGGTATCCACCAGGGTGACGCGCCATGGCTCGACATGGCGCTGGTGCACCTCCATCTGGTTATGCTTCATGTCGAAGGTGACATCCGACATGTGGAGGAAATAGTTGGCGAAGTACTCCTTGATGATGTAGCCCTTGTAGCCCAGGCAGATCACGAAGTCGTTGATCCCGTAGTGGGAGTAGGTCTTCATGATGTGCCACAGGATCGGCTTGCCGCCGATCTCGATCATGGGCTTCGGACGCAGGTGCGACTCCTCCGAGATCCGCGTGCCAAGCCCACCAGCCAGGATCACCGCTTTCATGCCGTGGCGTCCTCGCGCAGGACCTTGACACCGGCGATCTCGGCGATCGACGGCACGGGTTGCCGGTCCAGGTAGGCCAGATCCAGGCCGAACGATTGCTGCAGGAACTGGTCCAGGACGGACTTGTCGCGTCCGCACTCGTCCAGGCGCTGGCTGAGCAGGCGATACAGCGGCAGGGAGAATTTCCTCAGGGCGGCGCTCTCGATCAGCAGGTCGAGTGACCACTCCTTGTTGCCGCTCTCATGCGCCATCTCCGCCAGCGCAAAGGCCACCAGCCAGTGCCGGCTCCATTTGGCCGAGATGTTCTCCAGCAGGCTGTTCAGGTCCAGGTAGTTCCGCTCCTGCAGCAGCGAGACCACCGCCAGGACGATCTCCTCCATCGGGTGCCACTGGCCATCGAAGAAGACCCCCTCCTCCAGGCCCGCGCCGGCCGGCGGCACTTCCCGGTATTGCCCGACCAGCCCGGTCATTTCCGCCTCCAGCCAGCGCGTGAAGGCAGGCGCGTCGAACAGCGGGCTTTGCTCGAACCTCGCCCGCATCGACAGGCGCAGGGCGTTCAGCCCGGCGGGATCGCTCGCCAGGCTGGCGGCAACCTCGACATATTCTTCCTCGGTCCCGCAGCTCAGCCCGTCCAGCCCGATCGCGTGAACGCAGGACGCCGAAATACGCTCGTGGAAGGCCGTGCCGGCCAGCGTGACCACGGGTACGCCCATCCACAAGGCGTCGCAGGTATTCGCGCCGCCCGTCATGGGCGCCGTATCGAGCACGACATCGATCTGGTTGTACAGGCGGTACTGATTCAGGCCCGAGCGCGGCACGCAGATGACGCGCTCGGCGGCGATGCCGGCCGCCTCCATGCGATGCAGCAGCGGATGCCTGACCTCCTCCTTCTCCAGCCCGCTGCACTCCAGCAGCAGCTTGCTGTCCGGGCACCTGGCCAGCACCGCGCTCCACAGGCGAAGCGTGCGTTGGCTGACCTTGGCGAGGTTGATACAGCAGCCAAAGGTGACGAATCCGTTCTTGAGCGCGGGGGTTTCCTGCACTGCCATGTGCTGCTCGTACACCCGCAGCGGCGTCGCCACCAGCGGGTAGTACACGCTGGCGATCACGGGCGCGCGCAGGAGTTGCTCGGTATAGTTGCCCTCGTTGCCTGCGGGATCGCCTATCCAGTCGCTGATGCGGTACTGGACCTGGGCCATGCCCGTGGTGCTCGGATAGCCCATCCAGGTGACCTGGACCGGCGCCAGGCTGTATGCCAGGTAGACCAGCGGGGAATTGGTGGTGTAGCCGCCCAGGTCGAACAGGACATCCATGCCCGCCGCGTCGAGCGTCGACACGATCTCGCTTTCCGACTTGCCCGCCAGGTCGACGAAATGATCCGCATAGAGCCGGATCTTGGTGGTGACGTTGTCCTTGCGCCCGTTCAGGGAGAACACCGACACTTCGAAGCGCTCATGATCCAGGTTGGTCAGGAACGGGATGATGAAGTAGGCGCAAGCATGCGCGTAGAGGTCGTTGGAGATCAGCCCCACGCGGATGCGGCCGGAGGCCGGCGGGCGGCCCTGCCGCTTCCTGCCATGGCGCTTGCGGGCCAGCATGCCTGCGTAGGTCTCCGCCTCGGCGCGCAGGGTCTGCGGCGTGCTCTTCTCGTCGAAGAGCATCGTGAACAGCAGGTTGGGACGGTGCACCGGGGTATCGGGATACAGCTCGGAGATCTTCCCGAGCGCTTCCACGGCTTCCCGTACGTAGCCCATTTCCTTCATGGCGCTGGCATAGGTGGTCAGCGCAAAGATATCCTCCGGCTCCAGTTCCAGCGCCTTGAGCGCGGCGTCGCGGCTGGCGACGTACTGGTGCTGCAGGAAGAGCACCGAGCTGAGCCGGATCCAGCCGATGGCGAGCCGCGGGTCGAYTTCGACGCACCGGCGCAGCATGGCGTTGGCCTGGTCATATTCGCCGTCTTCCGCCAGGACACCCCCCTGCAGCGACAGCAGCAACGCCGAGTCAGGGAATTTCTCCAGCCCGGCGCCGACCAGCTCGCGGCCCCGCTGCCAGTTCTGCGCGCCCATATAGGCACTGGCTGCCCAGAAATAGGCGTCCTGGTCAGCCGTGTCCGGGTGCTTCAGGGCCTTGTCCGCATGGCGCTGCGCGTCGCGATAGCGTCCGGCCAAGCAACTGGCGCGGGTCTGGGCAACATGGCTGGCAGCTCTCGAGCCGCCCTTGGAAGCAGTAGGGGAATTGTTCATCGCATCGACTTGAAAATCGCGACCTGCGCACACCTTGGGCACGGCGCATGGCCAGCGGAAACCGGCTAGCAGTAGTCGTCCTGTCCCGACGTTCCCGGCGTCCGTGTCGTGGGTCCCGTCGACTGCGGACCCCACCGGATGGAAACGCCGGCGGCCCTCAGACGGCCATGTTCATCATTTCCTGGTAAGCCGCCGCCAGCCGGTTGCGTACCTGCACCGCGGTCTGGAACGACACATTGGCCTTCTGCATGTCGATCATCACGTCGTTGAGCGCAACGCCGGGCTTGCCCAGTTCGAACGATTCTGCCTGGCCGTAGGCGTGCTCCTGCACGGCGCTCACGCGCGCCAGCGAGCGTTGCAGTTCGCCGGCGAAGCTGCCGGGCGCGGCGGCGGCCGAGGTGGCCGGGCTTTCCGTGCCGGTGGCGCTCTGGGCCAGCCCGCGCAGTTGCTGCAGCATGCCGTCGAGGGAAGAAATGGTAGTCATGGCGATCCGCTTGGAACCCGCCCTGCCCCCTTCGCCGGCCGCAGCCCGCCCGGGGGAAAACCGGTTCCGGAAAGAGTCAAGTCATTGAACATGGCGCGGGCGCTTGCCCCCGCCGCTRCCGGCCGGCCTGCCGGTGCGCCGCGCATGCCACAAACCGCATCCGCACCCGCCCTTTTTGCCAGCCCCCGAAGCCTACCCGCCCCGCCGGACGGGCCATTGCGGGAAATCGGGTGGAAAACGAGGCTTATTCGCAGGATTGTCGATACCCGCCTTGGCCGATGATCTGTACCGTGCCGGAGCTGGGGTGCCGCTGCCTTGCCGCGYCCCGCTCCCGGCCCCGACCTTCATCAACTATCGCGGGGAGTACGCGTGTTTTGTCAGCAGCGTGATCTTAGCCATGCCGCAGCCGGGAATGCCCAGGCTGGCCGGGGTGGACAGGGCAGCCAGAGCGGCGCCCGCCATCCGGCCCAGCCGATCCTGGCCGTGACGGGGGCGCGCGCATGAACGCCGTGACAGCCCTGTCGGGCAAATCCGAGCTGTTCGAGCGCATCAAGACCAATCCGCGCCTGCCCCTCATGCTGGGCGGCGCGGCGCTCGCCGCCGCCATCGCGGTGGGCGTGCTGTGGTCGCGGGCGCCGGACTACAAGGTGCTCTACAGCAATCTGTCCGAGCGCGATGGCGGTTCCGTCATCGCCTCCCTGCAGCAAATGAATGTGCCGTACAAGTTCGCCGAAGGCGGCGGTGCGGTCATGGTGCCTGCCGAAAAGGTCCACGAAACCCGCCTACGACTGGCCTCCCAGGGCTTGCCCAAGAGCGGCACCACCGGCATGGAGCTGATGGACACGCAGAAGTTCGGCATCAGCCAGTTTGCCGAGCAGGTCAACTACCAGCGTGGCCTGGAAGGCGAGCTGGCGCGCTCGATCGAATCGATCGCGGCGGTGCAGACGGCGCGCGTGCACCTGGCCATCCCCAAGCCCACGCTGTTCGTGCGCGAACGCCAGAAGCCGACCGCCTCGGTGGTGCTGCAGCTCTACCCGGGCCGCGCCATCGACGACGGCCAGGTTGCCGCCATCAGCTACCTGGTCTCCTCCAGCGTGCCGGAACTGACCCCCAAGTCCATTTCCATCGTCGACCAGCACGGCAACCTGCTGTCCGGCAACGGCACCAACGAGCGCATGCTCGACGCCAGCCAGATCAAGTACGTGCAGGCGCTGGAGCGCAACTACGCGCAGCGCGTGGAAGCCATCCTGGCGCCGATCGTCGGCCAGGACAATGTGAAGGCCCAGGTCACCGCCGACGTGGACTTCTCCATCGTCGAGCACACCGACGAATCGTTCAAGCCCAACCAGGACCCGACCCACGCGGCTATCCGCAGCCAGCAGTCGAGCGAATCGAACCAGCAAGGCGCGGCGCCCGTCGGCGGCGTGCCTGGCGCGCTGTCCAACCAGCCGCCCGCCCCGGCCACCGCGCCCATCGCCACGGCCCAGCCGCCGCGCCCCGGCCAGCCCAACCAGCCTGGCCAGCAGCCCGGCCAGCAAGGCCAGGCCGCGCAAACGGCGCAGTCCGGCGCC
Organism: Cupriavidus sp. 05N40; assembly: GCF_056397305.1. Classification (NCBI taxonomy): domain Bacteria; kingdom Pseudomonadati; phylum Pseudomonadota; class Betaproteobacteria; order Burkholderiales; family Burkholderiaceae; genus Cupriavidus; species Cupriavidus sp. 05N40. The sequence goes on along the minus strand of NZ_JBFTND010000002.1, from coordinate 38,745 downwards.
ACCACGACCGCCCAGTCCGGCCCGAGCAGCAGCCGCCGCGACAGCACCACCAACTACGAGCTCGACCGCACCGTGCGCCATGTGCAGCAGGCGCCGGGCGGCGTCAAGCGCCTGTCGGTGGCGGTGGTGGTCAACTACCGCCAGAAGGCCGGCGCCAACGGCAAGATGGTGACCGAGGCCCTGCCCGCCACGCAGCTGGCGCAGATCGAGAACCTGACCAAGGAAGCCATGGGCTTCTCGGCAGACCGCGGCGACTCGCTCAACGTGGTCAACAGCCCGTTCACGTCCGACACCGAGATCAAGCCCGAACTGCCGCTGTGGAAGCAGCCTGACATGATCGCACTGGCCAAGACCGCCGCCGGCTACCTGATGCTGGCCCTGCTGGCCCTGTTCGTGTGGTTCAAGATCGCACGCCCGGTGCTGCGCAAGTACACCGCGCCGCCGCTGCCGCCGCCGCAAGACAAGAACGAGGAGCAGGCCGTACTGCTGCCGCCCGAAGAGCCGGCCAATCCGGAAGTCCTGCGGCTCGCCGCCAAATACGAAAGCGATCTCGCCCTGGTGCGCGACGCCGCGCAACGCGACCCGCGCCTGGTTGCCAGTGTGATCAAGAACTGGATGTCTAGCGATGACCGATGAAGGATTGCAGAAGAGCGCCATCCTGATGATGTCGCTCGGTGAAGATGCCGCAGCCGAAGTATTCAAGCACCTCGGTCCGCGCGAAGTACAGAGCCTGGGCCAGGCCATGGCCACGCTCAGCTCTGTCACCCGCGAGCAGATGGCCGAAGTGCTGGCCGAGTTCCGCGGGGAGACCGAGCAGTACCTGGCGCTCAACGTCGATTCGAGCGCGTTCATCCGCAGCGTGCTGAACAAGGCGCTGGGCGAGGAGCGCGCGCTGTCCGTGATCGAGGACATCCTCGAGTCGCGCGACCCGGGCAGTGGCATCGACTCGCTGAACTGGATGGATTCCACTTCGGTGGCCGAGCTGATCCGCGACGAACACCCGCAGATCATCGCCACCATCCTGATCCACCTGGACCGCCAGAAGTCGTCCGAGATCATCGGCATGTTCACCGAGCGCCTGCGCAACGACGTGATCCTGCGTATTGCCACCTTCGGCGGCGTACAGCCGGGTGCGCTGCAGGAGCTCACCGACGTGCTGACCAAGCTGCTGGCAGGCCAGAGCCTCAAGCGCAGCCGCATGGGCGGCGTGCGCACGGCGGCCGAGATCATCAACCTGATGAGCACGGCCCACGAAGAAGCGGTGATCGAGGGCGTGCGCCTGCACGACAGCGACCTCGCGCAGAAGATCATCGACGAGATGTTCCTGTTCGAGAACCTGCTCGAAGTGGACGACCGCGGCATCCAGCGCGTGCTCAAGGAAGTGGCCACCGAATCGCTTATCGTCGCGCTCAAGGGCGCGCCGGCGGAACTGCGCGACAAGTTCATCCGCAACATGTCTACCCGCGCCGGCGAAATGCTGCGCGAAGACCTCGATGCGCTGGGCCCGGTACGGGTCTCGCAGGTCGAGGCCGAGCAGAAGAACATCCTCCAGGTGGTGCGCCGCCTGGCCGAAGCCGGAGAAGTTGTAATCGGTGGTGGCGACGATGCCTACGTCTGAACGTGCCCTTGGCCAGTTCCGCGGCTTTGCCGCGGACCCGGCCTACACGAATACCCGCGGCGACCGGCGTGGCGCCGGCGGCGATGGCGGCGACGGCCGCCGTGCGGGCAGCCGTCCTGCCCCGCGGCAGGACGAGTTCGAGAGCTTTGCCCCGCCGGGCGGCCGCGCCCCGCAGAAGAGCGGCTGGCAGCGCTGGCAGATGGTCTCGCTCGATCCGCGCAAGGCCGAGCCCGAACCGGCCGAGTTCATGCCGATGGAACCCGCCCCGCCCCCCATCGACTTCGCCGCGCTGGAAGCCATGCGCGACGGCGCGCGCAAGGAAGGCTACGCCCAGGGCTATACCCAGGGCCAGACCCAGGGCTATGGCGACGGACACCGTGAAGGCTATGCCCGCGGGCTGGAAGGCGCGCGCGCCGAGGCTGGCCGCCTGCAGGAGCTGGCCGCCACCTTCAGCCACGCGCTCGGCCGCGTCGACGAGGAAGTGGCGCAGACCCTGATCTCGCTGGCGCTGGATGTGGCGCGCCGGCTCGTGCAACAGACCGTGGTTGCCGACCCCGGCGTGCTGCTGCCGGCGGTGCGCGAACTGCTCGCCGCCGAGCCGGCCTTGTCCGGCTCGCCCTGCCTGCTGCTCAACGCCGAAGACGTGACGCTGGTGGAAACCCACCTGGCGGGCGAGCTCCAAGCCGCCGGCTGGAGCGTGCGCGCCGACCCCGCGGTGGCCCGTGGCGGCTGCGTGGCGAGCGCCGCCAGCGGCGAGCTCGACGCCACGCTGTCCACGCGCTGGAGCCGCGTGGTCAAGGCGCTCGGCCGCGATGATCCGTGGGAGCCGCCCCATGCCTGACAACGCTGCCAAGCCCGATGCCGCGCCCACCGTGCCGGGCCTGCATGGCCAGCGCTGGCGCGATGCGCTGAACACCGCCTCGGCCGGCATTGCCGAGATCGACAGCAAGCGCAGTTGCGGGCGCCTGACGCGCGCGGCCGGCCTGGTGCTGGAAGCCGTCGGCCTGCGCATGCCGGTGGGCAGCGATTGCCTGATCGAGCTGCCCGGGGGCCAGTCGCCCGGCGGCAAGGCGTCCGGTCCGCGCATGGCCGAGGCGGAAGTGGTCGGCTTCGGCGCCGACCGCCTCTACCTGATGCCGCAATCCGACGTGGTGGGCCTGGTGCCCGGCGCGCGCGTGTATCCGCTCGAACCCACGCCGCGCCCCAGCGGCGACGCCACCCCGCGCGAGCCGGGGTCCAAGCGCCTGCCGGTGGGCGAAGGCCTGCTTGGCCGCGTGCTCGACGCTGCCGGCCGACCGCTGGACGGGCTCGGCCCCATCACCGCCGCCACCGAGGTCACCCTGGGCGGCGCGCAGATCAACCCGCTCGAACGCGCCCCCATCGAGACCGTGCTGGACGTCGGCGTGCGCGCCATCAACGGCATGCTCACGGTGGGCCGCGGCCAGCGCATGGGCCTGTTCGCCGGTTCGGGCGTGGGCAAGAGCGTGCTGCTGGGCATGATGGCGCGCTACACCAGCGCCGAGGTCATCGTGGTCGGCCTGATCGGCGAGCGCGGCCGCGAAGTGAAGGACTTCATCGAGAACATCCTGGGCGAAGACGGCCGCAGGCGCTCGGTGGTGGTGGCGGCCCCGGCCGATACCTCGCCGCTGCTGCGCATGCAGGGCGCCGCCTATGCCACGCGCCTGGCCGAGTATTTCCGTGACCAGGGCCGCCACGTGCTGCTGATCATGGACTCGCTCACGCGCTACGCCATGGCCCAGCGCGAGATCGCCCTGGCCATCGGCGAGCCGCCCGCCACCAAGGGCTATCCGCCCTCGGTGTTCGCCAAGCTGCCCACGCTGGTGGAGCGCACCGGCAACGGCCCCGATGGCGGCGGCTCCATCACCGCCTTCTACACCGTGCTGACCGAAGGCGACGACCAGCAGGATCCCATTGCCGATTCCGCGCGCGCGATTCTCGACGGCCATATCGTGCTGTCGCGCAGCCTGGCGGAATCGGGCCACTATCCGGCCATCGACGTGGAAGCSTCKATCAGCCGSGCCATGACSGCGCTGATCGAKSCGYCGCAGTTCGGCTCGGTGCGGCGCTTCAAGCAGTTGATGTCGCGCTACCAGCGCAATCGCGACCTGATCAGCGTGGGTGCCTATGTGCCGGGCAACGACCCGGAACTGGACCTGGCCATCCACCTGCATCCGCAGATGGAAGCCTTCCTCCAGCAGGACATCCACGAGCGCGCCGGCTATGACGCCTCGATCGGCCAGTTGCATAGTCTCTTCGAACGGAGTCAACATGGCTAAGCCATCTGCATTGAATACCTTGGCCGACCTGGCCCAGAACGATACGGATGCCGCCGCGCGCGAGCTGGGCCGGCTGCAGGGCCTGCGCAACCAGGCCGAGCAGCAGCTGGCCGCGCTCACCCAGTACCGGCAGGAATACCGCGAGCGCATGCAGGCCATCGCGCAGGACGGCATGACCTCCACGCGCTGGCAGGACTTCGCGCAGTTCCTGGCATCCCTCGACACCGCCATCCGCCAGCAGACCGAATCGCTGGCGCGCGCGGAGGCCCAGCTGCTGGCCGGGCGCGCCAACTGGCAGCAGCAAAAGCGTCGCCAGAACTCCTTCGACACCCTGATCACCCGCGCCCAGACGCGCGAGCAGCAAGCCATCTCGCGCCGCGAGCAGCGCGACACCGACGAATACGCCGCGCGCGCCGCCCGCCTGCAAGTCGCGGGCCGCCACCGCTAAGCCGCCAGAACGCACCGACCATGATCGATATCAGCCAGATTGTCAGCAACGCCGCCAGCAGCGCGGCCGCCTCGCGCAGCAGCAGCGGCACGGACGCCTCGTCGCAGGGATTCGGCGACGCGCTGGCGCGCGCCCGCGACGACAGCCGCAACAACAGCGCCAGCAATGCCGGCAAGGCCGACAACGGCAGCAAGGCCGGCAGCAACGGCAACGCGCCGGCGCAAGACAGCGCAACGCAGAACAACGCGGCCGCCGGCAACGGTACGCAAGGCACGCAAGGAAACAGCGTTGCCGCCAAGCCGGCACGCCCGCAAGGCAAGGATGGCGACAAGGACAGCGACAAGGATGCCGACAAGGACAGCGAACAGGGCGACGCACTTGCCGTGAACCCGGCAGCGCAGGCCGCCGCCGCCGCGCTGGCGGCGCTGCTGCCGGCGCAACTGGCCCAGCCCGCGCTGCAGCCGGCAAGCGGCAGCGCCTTGTCCGGCGCGGCCGCCGCCGCCCTCGGCAGCCAGTCCGGCATGCCGGACCTGAAGGATCCGGCGCTCGCAGCCGCCGCGTCCGCCACCGGCGCGACCGGCCCGGCGGCGCCGGCCGCCTCGACCGCGGCCGATACGCTCGCCACCATCGCCTCGCAGCGCGCCGCGCTGCAGGCCGTGCCGCAGAACGCGGCCGGCGCCCAGGTCAYCGACAAGCCGGCCACCACCACCGCGGCCGACGCCGGCAAGACCGGCCCCGACCTGGCAAACAGCCTCAAGGTAGCCATGTCCGGCCAGCAAGGCAGCAACGGTGGCCAGTCCACCGGCCAGCAGGGCACCGGCGGCGAGCCTTACAAGGCGCTGGTGCAAGCTGGCGACGCCAAGGATGCCAGGGCGCTGCCGCCCACCAGCCCTTCCGCCACCGCGACCGCAACCACTGCCACCACCACCGGTGCAGCCCAGTTCGCCGCGGCCATGCGCGCCGCCGAGCCGTCCGGCACCGACGCGGCCCCGTCCGGCAACGCTGCCACGGCGGCGATGGCCGCCAGCACCATGGCCGCCGGTCCGGCGCCAACCAGCAGCGGCCTTTCGCCAGCCACCTCGCTGCCGGTCGCCCCGCCGGTGGGCGACGGCCAGTGGCCGCAGGCGCTCAGCCAGCAGATGGTGCGCCTGTCGACACAAGGCAACCACACCGCCGAGCTGCAGCTCAATCCGCCCGATCTCGGCCCGCTGAAGGTCGTGCTCAACGTGGTCAACGACCAGGCACAGGCGCAGTTCGTCTCCCCGCACGCCGCCGTGCGCGCGGCGGTGGAAGCGGCCCTGCCGCACCTGCGTACCGCCATGGCCGACAGCGGCATCCAGCTTGGCCAGGCGTCGGTCGGCGCCGACAGCTTTGCCGGCCAGCCCGGCAATGGCCAGCCGCAGCAACAGCGCCAGTCGGGCGGCCAGCAAGCCAGCTTTGGCGCGCTGGCGGGCAACACGGCCGCCCCGGCCGGCGCAGGCAGCACCGTGGCTGCCCCCGCGCGTACGCTCGCCCGCGGCGAAGTCGATACGTTCGCCTGACCCCGGGCGCGCACGGCTGGCAAACGCGCTGCCGCGCTTGCCAGCCGGTGGCAACGCCGGCAACGTCGGCGACGGCCGGCTGCAATCGCGCATACCATGTCGTTTGAGAACAGGCTCGCCGCACAGGCGTCCATCGCCTGCTTCCCGCAACGTCATGACCTTCGACCTTTTCGACTCCCTCCCGCAGGAAGACCCGCCCCACGCCGAGCCGCTCGCGCCCGGCGCGACGATCCTGCGCGGCTTTGCCCGCGCGCATGAGCAGACCCTGCTTGGCGCCGTGCGGGACATCGCCGCGCAGGCGCCGTGGCGCCACCTGATCACCCCGGGCGGCCTGCGCATGTCGGTGGCCATGACCAATTGCGGTCAGCTCGGCTGGGTATCCGACGTCACCGGCTACCGCTATGAGCCGGCGGATCCGCTCAGCGGCAAGCCGTGGCCGCCCATGCCCGAAGCCCTCCTCTCGCTCGCACGCGCGGCGGCCGACGATGCGGGCTATGCCGATTTCAGGCCGGATGCCTGCCTGCTCAACCGCTATGCCCCCGGCACGCGGCTTTCACTGCACCAGGACCGCGACGAACTCGACCTGCGCGCGCCGATCGTCTCGGTTTCGCTCGGCCTGCCGGCGATCTTCCTGTTCGGCGGCGCGCTGCGCACCCAGCGTCCGCAGCGCGTGCGCCTGGCCCATGGCGACGTGGTGGTATGGGGCGGACCGTCGCGGCTGGCATTCCACGGCATCGCACCGCTGGCCGACGGCGATCACGCGCTGACCGGACACGAGCGCATCAACCTGACCTTCCGCAAGACGCGCTAGGCTGCGCCGCCGCATCGGCCGCGCCATGCGGGCCACTCAGCCGCGATCCACCCAGTTGACCTTCGGAAACTTGCGCGCGAACGATTCCGGCATCGGCATCACTTCCTTGCGCTCGTAGCTGAAGAAGACAAAGCCGGACTTGGCCATGGCGACCAGGGCACCGTCCTGCGGCCGCGTGATGCGGAAGGTGATATCGCCGCCGTAGCGGTTGAAGTCCATCACGCCCACTTCGAACAGCAGCTGGTCGCGCGCATGGGCTTCGTTGCGGTAAGTGGTGGCGAGGTCGGTGACGATGATGCCGACCTGGTCGGCCTCGGCGTCGTCGCCGGTGCGCAGGTCGAACAGAAAGCGCGCCCTTGCCTCGGAGATCATCGAGATCATCGAATCGTTGCCGAGGTGGTTGGCCGAGTTGATGTCGGTCACGCGCACCGTGAGGTGGGTGGAGTAGTAGTACTGGTCTTCGGGGAAGTCGAGCTTGAGACGGGCCATGATGCGATGGGAGCGGTAAGGCGGAAGACGGAAGGCGGAAGACGGAAGGCGGAAGACGGAAGACGGAAGACGGCAAGGCGTGAAGCAAAAAGAAAGGCCCCGCAAGGGGCCTTTCCGAAAGTACTGCGCGTGCAGCGCGGCGCGACTTACATCGACACCGTGTCCGCCACTTCCTTGAAGTCTTCGATCTGGTCGAAGTTCATGTACTTGTAGATCTTGTCGCCATTGGCGTTCAGCACGCCCATGTCGGCCATGTACTCTTCCTTGGTCGGGATGCGGCCCAGGCGCGAGCAGATGGCGGCCAGTTCGGCGGAGCCGAGGTACACGTTGGTGTTCTTGCCCAGGCGGTTGGGGAAGTTACGCGTGCTGGTCGACATCACCGTGGCGCCTTCGCGCACTTGTGCCTGGTTGCCCATGCACAGCGAGCAGCCCGGCATTTCGGTGCGGGCACCGGCGGTGCCGAACACGCCGTAGTGGCCTTCCTCGGTCAGTTGCTTGGCGTCCATCTTGGTCGGCGGGGCAACCCACAGCTTGACCGGGATGTCGCGCTTGCCTTCGAGCAGCTTGGAAGCCGCGCGGAAGTGGCCGATGTTGGTCATGCACGAACCGATGAAGACTTCGTCGATCTTGGCGCCGGCCACGTCGGACAGGGTCTTGACGTCGTCCGGGTYGTTCGGGCAGGCCAGGATGGGTTCGTGGATGTCCGCCAGGTCGATCTCGATGACCGAAGCGTATTCGGCRTCGGCGTCCGGCTGCAGCAGCTGCGGGTCGGCCAGCCAGGCTTCCATGGCCTTGATGCGGCGCTGCAGGCTGCGTGCGTCGGCGTAGCCTTCGGCGATCATCCACTTCAGCAGCGTGATGTTGCTGTTGATGTATTCGATGATCGGTTCCTTGTTCAGGTGCACCGTGCAACCGGCGGCCGAACGCTCTGCCGAGGCATCGGACAGTTCGAACGCTTGCTCGACCTTCAGGTCGGGCAGGCCTTCGATTTCCAGGATGCGGCCCGAGAAGATGTTCTTCTTGCCTTGCTTGGCCACGGTCAGCTCGCCCGACTTGATGGCGTACAGCGGGATGGCGTTGACCAGGTCGCGCAGGGTCACGCCAGGCTGCATCTTGCCCTTGAAGCGCACCAGCACGGATTCAGGCATGTCCAGCGGCATCACGCCGGTGGCGGCGGCGAAGGCCACCAGGCCCGAGCCGGCGGGGAAGCTGATGCCGATCGGGAAGCGGGTGTGCGAGTCGCCGCCGGTGCCCACGGTATCGGGCAGCAGCATGCGGTTCAGCCACGAGTGGATGACGCCGTCGCCGGGGCGCAGCGAGATGCCGCCGCGGGTGCTGATGAACTTCGGCAGCGTGTGGTGGGTCTTGACGTCGACCGGCTTCGGATACGCGGCGGTGTGGCAGAACGACTGCATCACCAGGTCGGCCGAGAAGCCCAGGCAGGCCAGGTCCTTCAGCTCGTCGCGGGTCATCGGGCCGGTGGTGTCCTGCGAGCCCACCGAGGTCATCTTCGGTTCGCAGTAGGTACCCGGGCGCACGCCCTCGCCTTCGGGCAGGCCGCAGGCGCGGCCGACCATCTTCTGGGCCAGCGTGAAACCGCGGCCCGTATCGGCCGGGTTCTGCGGCAGGCGGAACAGCGTGGACGGGGCCAGGCCGASCGCTTCGCGGGCCTTGGCGGTCAGGCCGCGGCCGACGATCAGGGGAATGCGGCCGCCGGCGCGCACTTCGTCGAACAGCACGTCGGACTTGACCTGGAATTCAGCGATGACCTGGCCGTTCTTCAGGGCGCGGCCTTCATAGGGGCGCAGCTCGACCACATCGCCCATTTCCATCTGCGACACGTCCAGCTCGATCGGCAGCGCGYCGGCGTCTTCCATGGTGTTGTAGAAGATCGGGGCGATCTTGCTGCCCAGGCACACGCCACCGAAGCGCTTGTTTGGCACGAAGGGGATGTCTTCGCCGGTGAACCACAGCACCGAATTGGTGGCCGACTTGCGCGAGGAACCGGTGCCGACCACGTCGCCGACGTAGGCGACCAGGTTGCCCTTGTCCTTCAGCGATTCGATGAACTTGACCGGGCCGCGCTTGCCGTCTTCTTCCGGGGTGATGCCCGGGCGCGCGTTCTTCAGCATGGCCAGCGCGTGCAGCGGGATGTCCGGGCGGGTGGTGGCGTCCGGGGCCGGCGAGAGATCGTCGGTATTGGTTTCGCCGGTGACCTTGAACACGGTCACGGTCAGGCTTTGCGGGACTTCGGGACGGCTGGTGAACCATTCGGCGTCGGCCCAGCTTTGCAGCACGGACTTGGCGTTGGCGTTGCCCTTGTCGGCCTTTTCCTTGACGTCGTGGAAGGCGTCGAACATCAGCAGCGTCTTCTTGAGCGCTGCGGCGGCAACGGTGCCGATCTCGGCGTCGTCCAGCAGTTCGATCAGCGGGGAGATGTTGTAGCCGCCGAGCATGGTGCCCAGCAGCTCGGCTGCCTTGGCACGGGAGATCAGCGGGCAGGCTTCCGTGCCCAGCGCCACGGCGGCCAGGTACGAGGCCTTGACCTTGGCGGCATCGTCCACGCCGGCCGGCACGCGGTTGGTGATCAGCTCGACCAGCACCTGCTCTTCGCCGGCGGGCGGGTTCTTCAGCAGTTCGATCAGCTCCGCAGTTTGCTTCGCGGTCAGCGGCAGAGGGGGAATGCCAAGCGCGGCGCGTTCGGCAACATGGGCGCGATAGTTATCAAGCATGGGTTCCTGCGGGGTAATAGGGTTGTAAAGACCAGTTGTGCCGCGATTGTAAGGTGAAGTGCCTCTGCGGTCAAATGTCTTATATCTTATATAAGAGTGAATTTTGCGAATCCCATATAAAACAATGGGATAGCTTTACCCCGCATCGCAAAATCACAACATAAATCCTTGACCAATTTGCTCGGGCAATGCCCGCCCGCCAAGCCGGGCCACGGCATGCGCTGGCCCGGCCGAGGCCGCTCAGCCGTAGTACGCGTCGCCCAGCAGCATGTCCTCGAAGAAGGCGCCGAAGCGGCGCTGCGGATCGCGCAGGTGGATTTCGAGGATCCAGCGCATGGCCGAGGGGCAGCTCTCCAGGTCGGCCAGCGAACCGGTGTAGATCGTGGCGTGCGGGAAATCCGAGACCCGGTGCCCCGGCAGGTCGAAGTTCAGCTCCCAGCCCATCTTGCGCGCGGCCCGCTCGGCGTAGTCGTAGAGCGCGTGGCCGGTCAGATGCTGCTTGGACCAGACCGCGCGCACGTCGTGGAACAGCGCCTCGGCGTCGTGCGCGCAGCGGGCATATTCGGCATGGTGGCCCACGGTGAAGCTGGCGCCGCCGTCGCCTTCCCAGGCATCCACGCGCGGCGCGATATCGATGAAGAAGATGTCGTTCTCCTGCAGCACCACGCCGGGCGCAGAGGCCAGCTTCATCGGCTTGGTGGTGTTGCTGCCGAAGCGCACGCGGGTGGGATGCCAGCTCAGCGCCAGGCCGGCGTCGAGCAGCACCGAGCGGGCCATCGCCACCGCGTCTTCCTCGACCATGCCGGGCGCCACGCGGGCCGCGATATCGCGGATGGCCTGGCGCGTCTTGTCGCGGGCCAGCAGCATGCCGTTAACGGAAAAGGCGGGGCCGACTCGTTCGGCGGCGGTGGCATCGGTCATTGTCATGGGGTCTCTCCGGATGGGGTCGGGGTCGGTTTCGGATTGATGGCGCCTGCCTGGTGCCGCGCCGACACGAAGCAGTATGGAGAGCCGCCGGCCCGGATTGAACCGCGCCGCGCGGCGCCGTGGCGCCAATCGGCGGTGCTTTCGTGCCAGCGCCCGCCCGGCGGGGCAAAAGCGTCGCCCGAGGCGGCGGCGCTCGGATAACATGGCGCCATCTCCCGTGGATACTTACCCCATCCTGCCGCCTTCGACCCGCCCCATGCACCGATCCGTCGCCATCCTCGTTTTTCCTGGCGCGCAAGCGCTGGACGTGAGCGGCCCGCTCGACGTGTTTGCCGAGGCAAACCGCTTCCTGCTGCCCGAAGACCACTACCAGCTCGAAATCATCGGCACCGAGCCCGGCCCCCTTGCCTGCTCCAACGGCATGCTGCTGCAGCCGCACCGGACCTTCACGGACGCAGCGGGTGCCGCGGATGCCAGTGGTGCCGGTGGTCCCGCGTGGGACCTGCTGCTCGCGGCGGGCGGCCCGGTGCTCCCGACCAAGGCGTTCCCGGCGGCGCTGTACACCTGGCTGCGCCAGGCCAGCCAGCGCGCGAGGCGCTTCGGCTCGATCTGCAACGGCGCCTTCCTGCTGGCCGGCGCGGGCCTGCTCGACGGGCGCACCGTGACCACCCACTGGAACGACGTGGCCGCCCTGGCCGCGCGCTGCCCTGGCGCCCAGGTGGAAGCGGACCGTATCTACGCGCAGGATGGCAACCTCTACACCTCGGCCGGCGTCACCGCGGGCATCGACCTGTCGCTCTTCCTGCTGGCCCAGGACCATGGCGAGGAGGTCGCGCTCAATGTGGCCAAGCGGCTGGTGGTGTTCGTGCGGCGCGCCGGCGGCCAGTCCCAGTTCAGCCCCTACCTCACCCCGTTCGTGGAGCCGACGTCGCCTGTGGCACAGGTTCAGCAGTATGTGTTGGCTCACCTCACCGAGGATCTCACCCTCGAAAAGCTGGCGGCGGTGGCCAGGATGAGCAGCCGCAACTTCTCCCGCATATTTGCACGCGACGCAAAAATCACGCCARCCGAGTTCGTGGAAAGTGCGCGCCTGGATGCCGCGCGCGTGATGCTGGAGCGCGGCACGGTACCGCTGAAGGCCGTATGTTACGAATGCGGGTTTCGCGATCCGCATCATATGCGCGCGGTGTTCCGTCGCCGGCTGGGGGTCTCGCCGCAACAATACCGGCACAGTTTCAGCCGCCCCGGGGAAGCACAAGAACCAATGGAATCAAGCAGTTAGCCTTTGTGCACGCGGGCGCCGCACGGACCCGCGCCAGGTGCGCCTCACGGCAGTCTTCCCATGGACGCGTGCGCGGGCCGCCACGCGCCCCATGCCGCTGCCCGCCCGGCAGCCCGGGGCGCGGGTTTTCCTCAAACTCCGGCTCAAGTTCCGTGCACGCCATTCGTTAACCCCCAGTAAGACCATCCGCATCGCTCGGATGACGCACCCGTTCGGCTCAAATGGCCAAGCTGAGCGGGTTTCACCCTTTTTTTCGGCCCTTTGCTTGCCCTGCCTTCGCCCAAGAATGGCAAGGCATTCCGATACAGGCATCTCATGGCGAATACGCTCACTTCTTCCCAGGCTGACGGCAACAAGAGCAAGCGCGGGCGACTGCTGCTGGTTCTCGGCGTCGTGATCGTCGCGGCGCTGGGTGCCGGGGGCTTCTTCCTGGGCAACATCCTGAGCAACCGCCAGCCGCCGGCACCCGCCGCGCCGGTGGTGCCGCCGCCGATCTTCGTGCCGCTCGAGCCGTTTACCGTCAACCTGAAGAGCGAGGACGGCGACCGCTTCCTGCATACCGGCTTGTCGCTGAAGGTGGCGGACGCGAAGGACCAGGCGCGTATCACCGAGTACCTGCCGGAAGTCCGCAGCCGCATCCTGCTGCTGCTGTCGGCCAAGCAGCCGCCCGAGCTGGCGACGGTGGAGGGCAAGCGCCTCCTGGCGCAGGAAATCCTGCGCGTCATCAACCAGCCGTTCGCGCCCAGCCTGCCGGCACAGCAGGTCGTGGACGTCCTATTCACATCCTTCGTGGTGCARTAAGCGCTAGCCCTGCCCCACCAGCAAATCCGACATGAATCCGTCCCTGCCTGCCTTGCCCGTACTTCAGCATGCGCGCCTACGCCAGCGCGCCGGCTGATCGGCACATGGTCGCTTTCATTCATCACGGCATTCACGGGGCAGGACACTAGATGGCCTACGACAAGTTCCTCTCGCAGGACGAGGTAGACGAATTACTGAAAGGCGTGTCGGGCGAGACCGACGTGCCCGAAGTCGCCGCGCCGGTCGCCGAGGACGGCGTGCGCCCGTACAACCTGGCCACGCAGGAACGCATCGTGCGGGGCCGGCTGCACACGCTCGAGATCATCAACGAGCGTTTCGCCCGCCAGTTGCGCACTGCGCTGTTCAACTTCATCCGCCGCGGCGCCGACATCTCGGTCGGCTCGATCCGCATCGAGAAGTACGGCGACTTCGTGCGCAACCTGCCGGTGCCGACCAACCTGAACCTGGTGCACATGAAGCCGCTGCGCGGCACGGCACTGTTCGTGATCGACCCCAACCTGGTGTTCCTGGTGGTCGACAACCTGTTCGGCGGCGACGGCCGCTTCCACACCCGCGTGGAAGGGCGCGATTTCACCCAGACCGAGCAGCGCATCATCCGGCGCCTGCTGGACCTTGCGCTCAACAGCTACAGCAACGCCTGGAATGCCGTGCACCCGATCGAGCTGGAATACGTCCGCTCGGAGATGCACACCAAGTTCGCCAACATCGCCATGCTCAACGAGGTGGTGGTGACCACGGCCTTCCATATCGAACTGGGCGCCGTCGGCGGCCAGCTTCATGTCTGCTTCCCGTACTCGATGATCGAGCCGGTGCGCGACCTGCTGATGAACCCGCTGCAGGACGAGGTCGAAGTGGACAAGCGCTGGGTCTCCCAGCTGTCGCAGCAGATCCGCTCGGCCGAGGTCGACCTGGTGGCGGAATTCGCCCACCTGGAGAGCACCGTGGCCGAAGTGCTGTCGCTGCGCGCCGGCGATGTACTTCCCATCGAGCTGCCCGAGCAGGTCTTCGGCAAGGTCGATGGCGTGCCCGTGATGCAGTGCGGCTTCGGCACCATGAACGGCCAGTACGCGCTGCGGGTAGAACGCATGATCAATCACCAAGAAAGCGATTCCAAGGATACCGACCATGACTGACGGCAAAGAGGACAAGCCGGCCGACCCGATGGACGACTGGGCCAGTGCCCTGGCGGAGCAGACCAGCGCCGAGGATATCGCCGCCGCTGCCGCGCCGGCCCCGGCGGTCGCAGCCGCCACCGCCACCCCGGCCGCATCCAAGGTCTTCCAGCCGCTGGAGAAGGATACGCCGAGCGGTTTTCACAATGATATCGAGATGATCCTCGATATCCCGGTGCAGCTCACGGTGGAACTTGGCCGCACCAAGGTGCCCATCAAGACCCTGCTGCAGCTCGCGCAGGGCTCGGTGGTGGAACTCGACGGCCTGGCCGGCGAGCCGATGGACGTGCTGGTCAACGGCTACCTGATCGCCCAGGGCGAAGTGGTGGTGGTGAACGACAAATTCGGCATCCGCCTGACCGACATCATCACGCCGTCCGAACGTATCCGGAAGCTCAACAGATGAACCCCAGCCTGCGCCGGATGGCCACCGCCGGGCTCGTCGCCGGCCTGGCGCTGGCGCAAGCCGCGCCGGCAGCGGCGCAAGCCAGCGTGGCCGCCGGCAGTCCTCTCGCCGGCACGCTCGCCAAGGTTGCCGGTAATGCCACCGGTGCCACCGGTGCCATCGGTGCCACCAGCACCGCCCCCGGCCACGTCGGCCCCGGCGGGGCGGCAAGCCTGGCCCAGGCCGGCCTCGGCCTGTTCGCCATCGTCGCCCTGATCCTCCTGCTGGCCTGGCTGGCGCGCCGCGCCGGGCTGGTCCGCCATGGCCAGGCCGGCGCGATGAAGGTCGTCGGCAGCACCATGCTCGGCCCGCGCCAGCGCCTGGTGATGGTGGAGGTGGGCGATACCTGCCTGGTGCTCGGCGTCAGCGCCGGCGAGATCCGTACGCTCCATACCTTGCCAGCGCAAGCCGCGCACAAGCCGGACCAGAATCCGGGCGGCGGCATGCAGCCTCCGGCAAACCCGGTCAATCCGGCGGGCACCGGCAGCTTCGGACAGAAGCTGCTGCGCGCCATGCAACACAACCTGAAGTCATGAATTTCCTGCCCGGCGCCTCGCGCGCCCTCCAGCGCCACCTGCAGCGCCAGCTTCTTGCCTTGCGCGCCTGCGCCGGCCAGCCGTCGCGGCTCGCCTTCGCGGCCGTGCTGGCCTGCGCCTGCCTGGCGCTGGTGCTGCTGCCCGCCATCGCGCAAGCCCAGGCCCTGCCCGGGCTGACCAGCAAGGCCGGCCCCGGCGGCAGCCAGACCTGGTCGCTGTCGGTGCAGACGCTGGTGCTGCTGACCTCGCTGTCATTCCTGCCGGCGGCCATGCTGATGATGACGGGCTTCACCCGCATCGTGATCGTGCTGGGCCTGCTGCGCAACGCGCTGGGCACGGCCAGCTCGCCGCCCAACCAGGTGCTGGTGGGGCTGTCGCTGTTCCTGACCTTCTTTGTCATGTCGCCGGTGTTCGACCGCATCTACACCGACGCCTACAAGCCGCTGTCCGAGAACAAGATCAGCCTGGAGGCCGCCGCCGAGAAGGCCTCCGCGCCGCTCAAGACCTTCATGCTCAAGCAGACCCGCGAGAAGGACCTGGCGCTGTTCGCGCAGATGGCCAAGGCCCCCGAGATGCAGGGCCCGGAAGACGTGCAGATGCGCATCCTGGTGCCGGCCTTCGTCACCAGCGAGCTCAAGACCGCATTCCAGATCGGCTTTACCGTCTTTATCCCCTTCCTGATCATCGACCTGGTGGTCGCCAGCGTGCTGATGGCGATGGGCATGATGRTGGTGCCGCCGGCCACCATCTCGCTGCCGTTCAAGCTGATGCTGTTCGTGCTGGTGGACGGCTGGCAACTGCTGCTGGGCTCGCTGGCGCAGAGCTTCCTGAACTGACCAAGGGCCGCGCATCCCCCGCGCATCCCAACCTAGGCCTTCGCCATGACTCCGGAAACCGTAATGAGCATCGCCACCCAGGCGATGAAGATGACCCTGATGCTGTCGGCGCCGCTGCTGCTGGTGGCACTGGTGGCTGGCCTGGTGGTGAGCCTGTTCCAGGCCGCCACGCAGATCAACGAAATGACGCTGTCCTTCATCCCCAAGCTGCTGGCCCTGTTCGCCACCATGGTGCTGGCCGGCCCGTGGATGATCAATACCTTCGTCGACTACATGCGCGAAGTCTTCCAGGGCATTCCCGCCCTGGTGCACTGAAGCGCCGTCGCGCTCGCCCGCCTCGCGCCCGCCAGCCGTGCTGTCCGTCACCTCCGCCCAGCTTTATGCCTGGATCGCGGCCTTCCTGTGGCCGCTGTTCCGCCTGCTGGCACTGATCGGCACCGCGCCGCTGTTCAGCGAATCCACCATTCCGCGTCGTGCCAAGGTTGGCCTGGCGGCCTTGATCGCAATGGTGATCTCGCCCACCATCGACAAGCTGCCGCTGGCGCCGGTGTATTCCTTCGAAGGCTTCCTGATCATCCTCAATGAGGTAGGGATCGGCCTGGCGGTGGGCTTCACCATGCGGCTCGCGTTCGCCACCGTGCAGTTCGCCGGCGAAACCATCGGCCTGCAGATGGGCCTGTCGTTCGCGTCCTTCTACGACCGCTCTTCCGGTGGGCAGACCATGGTGCTGGCCCGCTTCCTCAACGTGGTCGCCATGCTGATGTTCCTGGCCATGGACGGCCACCTGATGCTGCTGGCCACCGTGGCCGACAGCTTTGCCGCACTGCCGATCTCGCCGCAGCCGCTCTCCGGAGCCGGCTGGTCCGCGGTGGCGGCGGCCGGCGCCAGTGTGTTTTCCTCGGGGCTGCTGCTGGCGCTGCCGCTGATCGCCGCGCTGCTCACGCTCAACCTGGCGATGGGCATCCTCAACCGCGCGTCGCCGCAGTTGTCGGTGTTCGCGGTCGGCTTCCCGGTCACGCTGGCCGGCGGCTTCCTGATGATGACGCTGGTGATGCCGCAGATGAGTACGTATATGGCGCGGCTGGTCGAGGACAGCCTCGCCACCGTTGGCACGCTGCTGRGGCAGCTGGGGCAGTGAGGCTTGCCCTCGTTCAGCGCTCCCGGGGTGCCGTAGCTATTGATAGTTGACCAGCACGGTGGCGGCACCAATGATGCGGCCCACCGTGACCGAAGCGCCGGTCTGGAGATAGGCCGCCCTCATCGGGATCGAATACGATCCCCCGGTAGTCTTGTCGTAAGCGCCCACCGGCGTCGACGCCCCGAATGTCACCGGCGTGCCGGCATCGTCCGTCAGCCTGATGTTGATCCCGCTCGCGGTGGAACCCGGGCGCGCGGGCAGCGCGCCGGGGGCATTGGCGACCATGCCGCCGACCGGATCAAGCGTATAGCCGATCCGGTTGTAGCCGGGCGGGCAGTTATTCAGCCGCACGGTGAAACCGATCTCGCCGGTCGAACTGCCGACGCCCGTCAGCCCTCCCCTCTGCGCCGGCGGCAGGCTGACGCTCTGGTTGGGCGTCTGGCAAGTGAGGGCGATGGGCTTGATGGTGCCCCCGAGCCTGATCTTGGCATAGTTGGCGCCCGAGGCGTCATAGCAGGAATCACCGAAGCCCGGGTTGACACTAGCGCAGAGGTTCAGGAACGTCGAGGCACCTCCCGCAAGACTGCCAGCACCCATCGCGCCCGAGGTGCGTACCAGTTGCACTTCCACGGGCTGGGAAATCGTCGGCGGGGATTGCATGCCGCTGAGCAGAGGAGACCCGTTGACCACGAAACGGACGCCAACGCCCGCTACACCTGTGCGGGTAACCGGGCCCGGCTGGATATTCTGACCATCCCAGACCCATATCGATGCCACGGGAGAAGGACAGGTGGGCGCACCGCAAAGCTGCTGCGGCGAGAAACTGGTACGTGCCAGCACCGTCCCCTCGCCCGAGCTGGCCGGAAGGGCCATGTCCGATCCGAATGCCGTCATCTCGGTGTGTGCTGCCAGGGCGTGCGCCGGTGACAGCAACATGGCGGCAAAGGCAACCACGATCGTGTACGCCAATGGGCCGCTCCGCCTGTGCCCTCGCCTATCGAATTGCATTGTCGGGATCCCCTGTTAATTGGCTCGTGCCTCTCCACGAGCGATGAATGCCGCCAGTATCGGGAAATAATCAGATGCAATATATGGGACAAGTACCAAATTCATTGAGGCATCGCACTCATGATCCGGTATGTGATTCAGGACCCGCAGGGCGGCGGCATCCTGGCCGGATACGCCGCTTGATGGCCCTATCCCGATCGGCTCGCCCCCCCGGTATGCCGCCTGTACTCCGACCAGGTCGGCGCGCCGATGGCCCGGATCGTGCCCCCGACCCACCCCGCTGACATAGAAGCGTCATCGCTGCGCAATATCCCCTCCCTATAGTCCGGCTCGCCACCAACAGGGAGATAACAATGGGCACTTGCAAGAGAAATCACCATGTGCGCCTCGGCATGGGCGCCATCCTGGCCGTGCTGGCCACCGCCGCGGTGCTGCACGGTTGCGGCAGCGACGGCAACGATGCAGCCCCCGCGCCGGCCACCCCCGCCGCACCGGTCACGCCGGCAGGCGACGCCGCCAGCGCCAGCGCCAATATCCAGGCTGCCTGGGTCGAGATCGGCGACAGCAACCAGGCCATCGCCCGCGTGATCACCGGCTACGTGGCGCCGGCCGCCGCCGCCGGCAGCGCGCTGCCCTCCAATACCCTGTGCCCGCTGCTGACAGTCGACGGCGTGCAGCAACGCATGGCGCTGCGCGCAGGCAGCGGCACCATGGCGCTGCGCACCACCGCCAGCGCCGCCGCCGATTCCAAGCCCTCGGATTTCCCCGTCTCGGTGTGCGAAACGACCCTGCCGGCCAACGCCGCTGCCGCCAGCGTCGCCGGCCAGACCCTGCCGCTGCCCAAGGCCAATCCCCAGCGCGTGCTGGTGCTGGCCGATACCGGCTGCCGCCTGAAGAAAGCCGACAACGCCTACCAGCCCTGCAGCGACGCCGCCGCCTGGCCGTTCGCCACGCTCGCCGCCACCGCTGCCGCCATGAACCCGGACCTGGTGCTGCATATCGGCGACTACCACTACCGCGAAAACGCATGTCCGCCGGATATCGCCGGCTGCCAGGGCACGCCGTGGGGCTATGGCTGGGACACCTGGCAGGCCGACCTGTTCAAGCCCGCCGCCGCCCTGATGGCCAAGGCGCCGTGGGTGATGGTGCGCGGCAATCATGAAGAGTGCGCGCGCGCCGGCCAGGGCTGGTTCCGCTTCCTCGACCCGCGCCCGTACGCCGACGCCCGCTCGTGCAACGATCCGGCCAACGACGGCAACGCCAACTATTCCGAGCCCTACACGGTGGCGCTCGGCACCGGCTCCCAGGTCATCGTGTTCGACTCGGCCAAGGCCGGCAAGGCCGCGCTGCCCACCAACGACCCGCAGTTCATTGCCTACCAGAAGCAGTTCCAGACGGTGGGCTGGCTGGCCGGCAAGCCGGGCATGGTCAATACCATGTTCACCAACCATCATCCGGTGCTGGGCTTCGCCCCGGTGGCCGGCAGCGCGCCCGCGCCGGGCAACCTGGCGCTGCAGTCGGTGATGAGCAACCTGAACGCCCAGGCCTACTACCCGCCGGGCATCCAGGTCGCGCTGCACGGCCACGTGCATGACTTCCAGGCCATCAGCTTCGCCTCCAGCCACCCGGCCACCATCGTATCCGGCAACGGCGGCGACAACCTGGACGTGGCGCTGCCCGACCCGCTGACGCCGGGCGCCGTGCCCGCGCCGGGCACCGTCATCGACAAGATCACCCATCACAGCACCTTCGGCTTCCTGATGATGGAGCGCAGCCCGGCGCCCGCCACCGGCTGGACCTTCAAGGCCTACAGCGTGGCCGGCAAGCTGATGGCCTCCTGCGCGCAGACCGGCACCACGCTGGCCTGCGACAAGACGGGCTTCCTGACGCCGTGATGGCAGCGTTCCCCGCTGCCTGCGCAGCCTGGCTCGCAGGGTGGCGCGCGGCAAGCCTCCGCATGGCGCCGGCGGCGGCGCGGATTGCCGCCCGCTTTGCCGTACTTTGCGCCGTGCATTGCGCCGTCCTGGCCG
Organism: Cupriavidus sp. 05N40; assembly: GCF_056397305.1. Taxonomy (NCBI): domain Bacteria; kingdom Pseudomonadati; phylum Pseudomonadota; class Betaproteobacteria; order Burkholderiales; family Burkholderiaceae; genus Cupriavidus; species Cupriavidus sp. 05N40. Next base: position 18,613 of record NZ_JBFTND010000002.1, on the reverse strand, counting down.
CCGGCCTCTGCGCCAGCGCGCCAGCGCCGGCCGCCTCATTGGCCCCTCCGGCCCCAGCGGCCCCGCCGGCCCCGCCGGCCCTTCCAGCCACCGTGGCCACTACCGTGCTGACGCCGGGCGCGCCGCCCGCCACCGTGGTGGATACCATCGGCAACGGCACGCCCAAGGTCTCCGCCAAGGTCGACCCCACCGCCGCCGTCTTCCGCCCCGACCCGGCGCTCGCCGCGCTGGGCAAGCGCATCTTCTTCGACACGCGCCTGTCCGAGCCGCGCGGCATGTCCTGCGCCGGCTGCCACGACCCCGCGCGTGCGTTCGCGCCCACGCTCTCGCCCGCCGCGCTGGCCGGGCCGCACGTGCCGCAGGGCAGCCGGCCCGGGCACTTCAGCCTGCGCAACGCGCCCTCGCTGCTGTACGTGCGCTATATCCCGCGCCGGCATTTCTACCAGGACGACGACGCGCCATATGCCTCGCCGTTCGGCGGCCTGTTCGCCGACGGCCGTGCCGATACCCTGGCCGAGCAGGTGCGCGGCCCGCTGCTCGATCCCGGCGAGATGAATAACGGCAGCCCGGCCAGCCTGCTGCGCAAGGTAAAGGGCACGGAGCTGGCGCCCGCGCTGGCCGCGCGCTTCGGCGCGGCGGCGCAGCGCGATCCCGGGCAGATGATGGTGGCGCTGGGCCGCGCGCTGGAGGCCTATCTGCAAAGCGACGAGATGGCACCCTTCAGTTCGCGCTTCGACGACTACCTGCGCCGGCGCACGCCGCTGTCGCCGCAGGAAACGCGCGGCCTGGCGCTGTTCAAGAATCCCGACAAGGGCAACTGCATGAGCTGCCACACGCTGGCGGACACCGCCAGCCGGCCCGAGCGCTCCCTGTTTACGGACTTCGGCTACGACGCCATCGCCGTGCCGCGCAACCGGGCCCTGCCCGCCAACCGAGACCCCGGGCATTTCGACAACGGCCTGTGCGACACCGCGCGCCGCCTGCGCTGGCCGGAACCGGAACAATGGTGCGGCTACCTGCGCACCCCCGGCCTGCGCAACGTGGCGGTGCGCCAGAGCTTCATGCACAACGGGGTGTTCACCACGTTGCGCGATGCGGTCGCGTTCTACAACACGCGCTCGACCGATCCGGGCAAGTGGTACCGCGGCGGCAAGCCATTCGACGACGTGCCCGCCGCCTACCGCGGCAATATCAATATCAACTCGATGCCGATGAACCTGCGCGCGGGAAGCACGCCCGCGCTGACCGAAGCGGAGATCGACGACATCACCGTCTTCCTGCGCACGCTGACGGATGCGCCCTATGTCAACGCGATGCCGGCGAATGCGATGCCGGTGGCCAACGGACGCTGAGTGCGCGGCCCGCCCCGGGGCTCACAGCGACGCGCACACGCCATCGGGCTCGAAGCCGCGGAAGGTCTGCTGTGTCGGGTCGGGCGTGGTCACGATCTCGCCCGACGGTGCGCGCAACAGGCGCAGGACCTGTGCGGCGCAATTCCTGGTCTGCGCGTTGCGCTGGTAGCGCAACTCGTACTGCCAGCCCGGCAGCGGCACGAAGGACACGCCGATCGCGCAGCGGTACGGCTCGTCGCCCGCCGCCGAGGTCGCCGCGGCCGTCAGGTAGATGCGGTGGCTCGCCACCAGCCAGCGTTCGCGCGTGCGGCCGGCGGGCTCCGGCGAGATGCCCCACATGCCCAGATCCGCCTCCTTGCCCATCGCCGTGGCCTGGAGCCCGGTGGCCGCAAGCAGCGCCGGCTTGGGCGGCTTGGGACATTTGCCGGCGTCCACCACGCTGAAGGTCGTGTTGTCGTCGGTATTGGTCACCAGTCGCACGCGCGAGGCTGGCGTACCGGTCTCGACCCGGTAGCGGGTCACGCAGCCGGCCAGCACCACGGCCAGCGCCAGACCCAGGACAAGCGTGGATTTGCGGACGATCGGCATGGGGATGCGGATGAATGGGCAGTCTGCAAAGCATACGCGCCTTGCCGGTCGCCGCGCCGCCGGGCAAAACCCGGAGCGGGCGCCGCCGCCCGACCGCACACGACGATGCCCGGGGCCGGCGCGGCTTTGCCCCCGCATTGACTTGAACCTGGTTCGGGCTTACGCTCGCCTGAGCCTCCGGCGCGCGCGGCGCGCTGCGCCGGGACACAAGAACAAAACAATAAGAACAATACAAAGACAGAGACAAAATCCTCGTGAGCACCCCCGCGCCATCCCGCCTTTCCGAACTTCGCCCGGTCCTGCCGATCCTCCTCGGCGCCTCCGTCATGCTGAGCCTGGCCATGGGCCTGCGGCAGAGCCTGGGCATCTTCATGCCACCGCTGACCAAGGGCATCGGCATCTCGGTGTCCRATTTCACGGCCGCCATCGCGGTGCAGAACCTGGCCTGGGGCCTGCTGCAGCCCATCGCGGGCGCGTGGGCCGCGCGCACGGGCTTCCGGCCGCTGATGATGGCCGGCTCGCTGCTCTACGTGCTCGGGCTGGTCATGCTGGCTACCGCGCAAGGCATTGTCGGCGTCACGCTCGGCGCGGGCGTGGCCATCGGCGCCTCGATGGCCTGCACCGGCAGCGCCATCGCCATGGCGGTCTCGGCGCGGCCGGTGCCGGCCGCGCTGCGCAGCACGGTGCTCGGCATCGTGTCTGGCGCCGGTTCGCTGGGCGCACTGGTGGCGGCACCGATCGGGCAGGTGGTGGCGCAATCCCATGGCTGGCGCGTGGGGCTGGCGGCCTTCGTGGTGCTCGCCCTGGTAATGCTGCCGGCGGCGTGGTTCGCCGGGCGCGTCGACCGGATGCCGCTGCCCACGCCGCCCGGCGGCGTGCAGCAGAATGCGCGCGAGGCGCTTGGCACCGCGCTGCACCATACGCCGTTCCTGGTCATGGGCGCGGCCTATTTCGTGTGCGGCATGCAGTTGGTCTTCCTCACCACGCACCTGCCTTCCTACCTGGACATCTGCGGCATGGACCCCATGCTCAGCGCCAAGGCGCTGGGCGTGATCGGCGGTTTCAACGTGCTGGGCAGCCTGTTCTTCGGCTGGGCCGGCGGGCGCGTCAACAAGCTGCTGCTGCTCGGCGGCATCTACACCATCCGCTCGCTCGCGCTGACCTGGTACTTCACCTCGCCGCCCACGCCAGGCAGTACGCTGGTCTTCGCCGCCGTGATGGGCTTCCTGTGGCTGGGCGTGGCGCCGCTGGTGGCAGGCTGGATCGCCGAGACCTTCGGCCTGCGCTGGCAGGCCATGCTGGGCGGCGTAGCCTTCTTCAGCCACCAGATCGGCAGCTTCGTGGGGGCCTTCGGCGGCGGGCTGGTCTATGACAGGCTGGGGTCCTACACCCTGGCCTGGCAGATCGGCGTGGCACTGGGGCTGGCCGCCGGGCTGGTACAGATCACCTTTGCGGTCGTCACGCGGCCGCGCCCGCCGCAGATGGCGGCGACATAACGGCGCCCGGAAGCCCCGCCTGCGCTGAACGAAAAGGAGGAGTCATCAATGGCCCTGACGCTGCACTACCATCCCCTGTCTTCGTTCTGCCACAAGGTGCTGATCGCGCTCTACGAGAACGCCACCCCTTTCACCGGCCGCATTGTCGACCTTGGCGACCCCGCCGACCGTGCCGCCTTCGCGGCGCTGTGGCCGCTCGGCAAGTTCCCGGTGCTGCGCGACGACACGCGCGGGCTGACCGTGCCGGAAAGCACCACCATCATCGAATATCTGGATCGCCATTACCCGGGTGCCCGGCCGCTGCTGCCCGCCGCCGAGGACGCGCAACGCGAAGCGCGCCTGTGGGACCGCCTCTTCGATCTCTACGTGCACCTGCAGATGCAGAAGATCGTCAACGACCGCCTGCGGCCCGAGGCCGAGCGCGACCCGCGCGGCGTGGCGGACGCGCGGGCCACCCTGCGCACGGCCTACGATCTGGTCGACAAGCACATGGCGGACCACACCTGGGCCGCCGGGCAAGACTTCACGCTGGCCGACTGCGCGGCCACGCCGGCGCTGTTCTACGCGGGCATCGCGATGCCGTTCACCGATACGCACCCGCACCTCGCCGCCTATTTCGAGCGGCTGTTGAGCCGGCCGAGCGTGCAGCGCGTCCTTGCCGAAGCGCGCCCCTACTTCCATCTGTTCCCGCTGGCGGACAAGATGCCGGCCCGCTTCACCAGCAACACGCCGCCGCCCGCCTGAGCTGCCCCGGACATACGCTGCGACATGACCAAGGCAGGCCGAAGGGCTGGCTGGCGCTGCGCGCCCCGCCCCGCGATGGCCGCCTGCCGCGTCGCAAAAAATACCTCTGGCGACCAGCCCGCCGGTATTTTTTTCAACGCCGGGATTGGGCCGCATTGCCCGCCGTCCTCCGCGTTTTGAAGCGCAGCGCCGCTGCGTAAGATTGCGATGTACCTGTCGAAACGCAAACGCGGCACGGCACGCATCGCTGCAGTCCCGCGGGCCATGCAACCCGTTGCAATGTCACCCGGCAATCCATTGCGCAATGCTGTCCGGCACGGCGCCGTGCCGCACGGGAGGACAAGCTGCACTGCGCTCCCGGCGCCGCGCCGGCATCGGCAGTACGTTCCGGTGCTTTTGTTCATGCTTCTGTGGTCCTGAATCGCCCTGCGCCCGTTCCCGCTGCGCAGGGCGATTTTTTTATCCTGCCGGCGCGGCGCACCCCCCCGCCTTCCGCCATGAACGCACCCAATGCCAGCAGGCGCATGCCGCACTTTTTGCCAAGGCGATCGAACGCCACCGGCATGGCGCGCGATTGACCCAAGTGCGCCGTCGGCCTCCTCCGGGCGGCGAAGTGCCCCGGAGATATCGCATCGGGGCTGGGAACGCGCCGGTCACCCCGGCCGGCTGTCCGGCGGCAAGGGCACGCTTGACGCCCCCCGATGGCCGGAAGGTCAATTGGCAGCCGCAGCCGAAGCATTAACGGGAAATCCAGAAAAAACAGGACGTTAGGAATGAAAACCTGCGCGAGGAGCGCGACCGCCTGCTTCCGGGAGCGGCAATTATTCGATTACAGAACAGGAAAACCGCGCCCTCGACAGACTGATGAAAGCAAAATCAGGCAAAATTCGATCCTTACTGCCGGTTTGCGATCCAGGCGGCAGCGTTTCCCTACTATTTCTGACCTTGAGGTAAGCAATGAGTACCCAGCAACCCACCATCATCTACACGCTGACCGACGAAGCCCCGCTGCTGGCGACCAGTGCCTTCCTGCCCATCATCCGCACTTTCACCGCGCCGGCAGGTATCAACGTCACGACCAGCGATATCTCGGTGGCTGGGCGCATCCTGGGCGAATTCCCCGAATTCCTGACCGAAGAGCAACGCGTGCCGGACAACCTGGCCGAGCTGGGTCGCCTGACGCTGCTGCCGGACACCAATATCATCAAGCTGCCGAACATCAGCGCCTCGGTGCACCAGCTGGGCAGCGCGATCAAGGAACTCCAGGCCAAGGGCTACAAGGTGCCCGACTACCCGGAAGACCCGAAGACCGACGAAGAAAAGGCCATCCGCCAGCGCTATTCCAAATGCCTGGGCAGCGCCGTGAACCCGGTCCTGCGCGAAGGCAACTCGGACCGCCGCGCTCCCGCCGCCGTGAAGAACTACGCGCGCAAGAACCCGCACAGCATGGGCGAGTGGAGCATGGCCTCGCGCACCCATGTGGCGCACATGAAGCACGGTGACTTCTACCACGGCGAAAAGTCCATGACCCTGGACCGCGCACGCGACGTGAAGATGGAGCTGGTCACCAAGAGCGGCAAGACCATCGTGCTCAAGCCCAAGGTTTCGCTGCTGGACGGCGAGATCATCGACAGCATGTTCATGAGCAAGAAGGCGCTGTGCGACTTCTATGAAGAGCAGTTCGAAGATGCGCGCACGACCGGCGTGATGCTGTCGCTGCACGTCAAGGCCACCATGATGAAGGTCTCGCACCCCATCGTGTTCGGCCACGCCGTGAAGATCTTCTACAAGGAAGCCTTCGCCAAGCACGGCGCGCTGTTCGACGAACTGGGCGTGAACGTCAACAACGGCCTGGTCAACCTGTACGAGAAGCTCGAAACGCTGCCCAGCTCCAAGCGCGAAGAAATCATCCGCGACATGCACGCCTGCCACGAGCACCGCCCCGAGCTGGCGATGGTGGATTCGGCCAAGGGCATCTCCAACCTGCACGCGCCCAACGACGTGATCGTGGACGCCTCGATGCCGGCCATGATCCGTATCGGCGGCAAGATGTGGGGTGCCGACGGCCGTCCGAAGGACACCAAGGCCGTGATCCCGGAAAGCACGTTCGCGCGCATCTACCAGGAGATCATCAACTTCTGCAAGACCAACGGCAACTTCGACCCGACCACCATGGGCACGGTGCCGAACGTCGGCCTGATGGCCCAGAAGGCCGAGGAATACGGCTCGCACGACAAGACCTTCGAGATCACGGAAGACGGCGTGGCCAACATTGTCGACCTGGCCACCGGTGAAGTGCTGCTGACGCAAAACGTCGAAGAAGGCGATATCTGGCGCATGTGCCAGGTCAAGGACGCGCCGATCCGCGACTGGGTCAAGCTGGCCGTTGCCCGCGCGCGCAACTCGGGCATGCCGGCCGTGTTCTGGCTGGACCCGTACCGTCCGCACGAAGCCGAGCTGATCAAGAAGGTCGAGACCTACCTGAAGGACTACGACACCAAGGGCCTGGACATCCAGATCATGTCGCAGGTACGCGCCATGCGCTACACGCTGGAGCGCGTGATCCGCGGCCTGGACACCATCTCGGTGACCGGCAACATCCTGCGCGACTACCTGACCGACCTGTTCCCCATCATGGAACTGGGCACCAGCGCCAAGATGCTGTCGATCGTCCCGCTGATGGCCGGCGGCGGCATGTACGAAACCGGTGCGGGCGGCTCGGCTCCCAAGCACGTCAAGCAACTGGTGGAAGAGAACCACCTGCGCTGGGACTCGCTGGGTGAGTTCCTCGCGCTGGCCGTGTCGCTGGAAGACCTGGGCATCAAGACCGGCAACGCTCGCGCCAAGATCCTGGCCACGACGCTGGATGCCGCCACCGGCAAGCTGCTCGACAACAACAAGAGCCCGTCGCCCAAGACCGGCCAGCTCGACAACCGTGGCAGCCAGTTCTACCTGGCCATGTACTGGGCCCAGGAACTCGCGGCACAGACGGGCGACGCGGCACTGGCCGAGCAGTTCAAGGCGCTGGCCAAGAAGCTGACCGACAACGAGAAGACCATCGTCGGCGAGCTGTCGGACGTGCAGGGCAAGCCGGCGGACATCGGCGGCTACTACTGGCCCGACTTCGCAAAGCTGGAAAGCGTGATGCGCCCGAGCAAGACGCTGAATGCCGCGCTGGATGCAGTGCAGGCCTAAGGCGAACAAGCCGCCCCGCCAGTCGGGGCGGCACCCGCGCTCATGCTGTCCGGGCGTTGCCTGATCCAGCGCTGCCTGTCCGGGCGCGTCCCCGCCGGCTCCCTGCCGGCGGGCAATTCCTGCAGTATCGAGGCGGCCGCGATGTGCTTCCCATGACACGCGCCGCCCACTCCCCGAACGCCAGTTCCGGGGAACGCCGCAGACAGCCTGCCTGCGCTGCTGCCGGCATCCGGCTTTGCGCCGGCCAGCCCGTCAATCCCACAGACATCGGAACGCCGCAGCGACGATCACCGGCATGGAGAGCACCAGCGGAATCGCGAACATCGGCACTTCCCGGTCGACGTAGTGCGTGTAGATGAGCCAGGCGATACCCAGTATCAGGGTGAGCAGGCCGACGAGCACCGCGAGCACGTTCAGCATCCGCTCGGAAGGGCGTCTTGGTGTCCGCCGTTCTTTGGTAATAGGCGCGTTCATGTCACCTCCGAAGCAAGTCGTGACGGGCTTCCGGTTTACCTAGTCTAGTCCAGCGCCGCGCCGGCTTGCATGCCGATTGTCCGGCCGGCAGGCCAGGCATGTACCGTCCGGGACACCGCGGGGAACGGCCGGCCATCGCGTGGAAACGATGATGCCGCCAGGCCGCACGGAGGGTTCTGGAAGCGGCCTCGCCCTGCTTCAGCGCGGCAGTGCCGGGAGCTGCTGCGGCGCGTTGCCCGGCAATGGCGATTGCGCCACGTTCAGGACCGCCGCCAGCATGCTGTAATAGCCGTTGATCGCAATCAGGTCGATGACGCCGCGCTCGCCGAACTTGTCCTTGACGCGCGCATAGGTCGGGTCGCTCACGCTCTTGTTGCGGATCAGCTCGTCGATGAAGTCGTAGACGATCTCCTCCTCGGCGCTCATGCCCGCCGGCCTGCGCCCCTCGGCGATGGCCTGCGCGACCGCCGGTGCGACACCGGCCTTCAGCGCAAGCTTCTGGTGCGCGTACCACTCGTACTGGTTGCCCCAGTCACGCGCCGTCAGGAGGATCACGAACTCGCTCAGGCGCGGCTCGAAGGCGCTCTCGTAGCGCAGGTACGAGCCCATGCGCTGCAGCCGGTTCAGCAGCTCGGGGCTGCGCATCAGCGGCACCCACGGACCCGCGCCGATATTGCGCGGCGCGCCGCCCGCGGGCGCGCCTTCGGACAGCAGTTCGATCGATTTCTTCTGTGCGTCGGTCAGCTTGTCGGCCGGGATCGGTGGCATGCGGTCGTCGGCGGCAATGGCGTTGCCGACCAGCGCGGCGAGCACCGCGGTCATGAATACGCGTTGGATTGTCATTTCTGTTCGGGTAAGGAAAGCCGGATAGGGAAAGCGGATGCGACTCGAGGCCGGCGACGCGCCGGCCGGCCGAGGCTGGAAAATAGCATCGAACGGCGCGGGATGCACCGCTTTCACGAGGGAGGCCCGGGCCGGCCCCCTTTTGCGGCGGCGGTTCCGCGGGCAAAGTACAATTCCTGCGTTTTTCCCGCCGCGCGCCCGCTAGCGGTGACGCTGGTCCACGCCCCGCAGCGGGCACGACGGATCGACGCGGCACGCCCGGCACTGACCATGGACCGCAAAATGTACTGGAACGATTTCGAACAAAACTACCAGGTGGAACAGACCGTCTTCGACCTGACTCGCCAGTCGCTGGCATTGATCGCCCAGTCGGCGCTGGGCGACGAGCCGGTCCATTGCTTTGCGTTCAACGTGGGCGCGGCAGATGGCTCCGTCCTGCTCAGCCTGTCTACCCAGGCGGATCGCCGCGAACAGAAGCTGTATCCGCCCGACTGGGACTACGAATTGGTGGAGAGCGACGTGCCCGAGATCGCCGCGCTCTGGAGAGCCGGGTACGCGGCGGTGGAGACCGCCTATGTGCAGCAGGTGGAAGACTTCGGCGACGACTACGACGCGCTCGACGCCTTCGAAGAGGGCTTCCTGCAAAGCCTGCGCCGCGTGATGGTGCGCCTCGAACAAAGCCATGCGTTCGCGGCCATCGGCGCGGACGACGGGCTCTGGACGCTGGTCACCCAGATCGACGCGGACACCGATGAAGAGGAGCGCCTGCTCGAAGCCGTCCGGCGCGACGATACCTTCCCGGGCCGCGCATGAACAAAGCGGCATTGTTGATTCTCGCATCGGCGTTCCATGCAGCCGCGCACGCTGCCGGGGACGTACAGGCCGGCAAGGCCGTGTTCGCTTCGAAATGCGCGTCCTGCCACAGCGTGGGACCCTCCGCGCGCGCTGCGTTCGGCCCGCAGCTCAATGCCATCTTTGGCAGGGTGGCCGGCGCCACCAGCGACTACAAGTATTCCGCGCAGATGAAGCAGTCGGGCATCGTATGGTCTCAACAGACACTGGCGGCGTTCATCGAAGCGCCCGGCAAGGTCGTGCCGGGCACCAGGATGCGTTTCTGGGGCATCAGCGACAAGCAGCAAATCGAGAACCTGCTGGCCTATTTGCATTCGTACCAGTAGCGGCACGGCTCGCTAGCGGGTCGCCGCGAACGAGCGCAATTGATCGATGTCCAGAATCTCGATCGCGCCTCGCGTGCGGCGCAGAAAGCCCTGCTCCTCGAAATCCTTGAGAATCTGGTTCACGGTCTGCCGGGATATCGAGAGCATCGAGCCGAGCTGTTCCTGCTGCACGCTGATCACGCGCTTGCTGCTGCCGCTGCGCTCGCCGTAGCCGCTGGCGATGGCCAGCAGGCGGCGGGCCAGCCTGACCGCCACGGGCAGCAACACCGACCCTTCGATGGCTTCGAATGCCAGGCGAAGCTTCTGCGTCAGCAAGAGCCCGAACGCCCGCCAGTGCGAAGGGTTCTGCTCGAGGAATTCAATCAGGTCATGCTGGTGCAAGTGGAGGAGGAGCACGTCGCTCTCCACCCAGGCATCGTGGGTGCGCGGCAGTTCGTCGAACAGGCTGGCTTCGCCGAACCACTGCGGTGTCTCGGCAATCGCCAGCAGCGCCTGCCTGCCGTCCGCCGACGAGCTTGTCATCCGGATTGCGCCCTTCACGACGAAATAGAGCCCGTCGGATACGTCTCCAGGCGCAAAGAGCCGCTGGCCCGCCGCCAGGGTCCTGACCCTCGCGGCTTGCGCAATCCATGCCTGCAGCGCCGGCGCAAGACCGGCAAACCAGGCACTGGATTTCAGGGCAGGCAGGCGGTCCTGAGCGGTGAATGGCTTAGACACAGCGTCAATCGTGGACTTATGTCGGGAAGACGACATTGTAATCGGCCGTTCGCTGCAAAGATCTTCCCCTGGAGCCCGGTGGTGTAGATGAATACCCTCGTATGCGGGGCGCTGCACTTGACCGACCCGGCTCCGACGCTGGCCTGCGTGGACTGACCAGTCCCCACCGTCATGACAACCACCTCGTCAACAGGAACGAGCCAATGGCTATCGCGACCTCCCCCGATCTGTACAAGCGTGACCTGCCGACCGCGTTCCGCGCGATCCGCAAGCTGCTCGCGAACGGAGACGACACCACACAGGTGTTTCTCATCATGCGCGCCCTCAACGGGCCGGCGGCGCCAAGGAATTTCTCCCGGCTCATGAAGACCCCGGCCGGGCGGCGGCTGGCCTATCTGCGCGTGGAGCTGGCGGAGCGCCTCTCCGACCCGGCATTCGTCGCAAGCTTCGCGCCGGGCACGCTCGGCGCAGCCTATCGCTCGTTCCTCGAGGAGACCGGATACAGCGCCGCCGACCTCGCCAAGATCTCGAACCTCAACCGCGAGCCGCTGGTCGAAGACCCCTACGCCTGGTTCGGCAGACGAACGCGCGACATCCACGACATCTGGCACGTACTGACAGGCTACAGCGCGGACGAGACCCTGGGCGAAGCGGCGCTGGTTGCGTTCAGCTACGCGCAGACCGGCGGTCTCGGCTGGGGCTTCATCGCGGTCTCCGCCACCTTGCACAGCCTGCGCCTTACCCGCAGCACCGCCTTTGCCCGCGCCGTGATCGAGGGCTACCGGCATGGCCGCAAGGCAAAGTGGCTGCTGGGCGAGGACTACGAGACCCTGCTGCACGAACCGCTCGATGCGGCGCGCGCCCGGCTGGGCATCGCCAGGCCCGACAGGTACCTGGCGTCAAGTCCCACGGGAAAATGGGAGCGGTAGGACGCAAGCCACGCGCGCCGGACGATGCCGCGGCATACGGGAGGAATTGCGACGGTGATTGCGACAGCGATTGCGATCATGCCGCCGCGGCATGATCATCGTTGCACTTCCACCCGCCCGTCCGCCCGGACGCGCAGCACGGCCGGCGACACCAGACGTCGTGGTGACGCGACGCCACGCAGAGCGCCTCTTCGAACCGGCAGCGATTGCCGCCTGTGCTGCCTGTACTAACCTTCCCGCCCCGCCGCCTCCCCCACCAGCGCCTCGATCAGCCCCGCCACCGGCGCCCGCTTGAGCGCCGTCTGCCGCACCAGCACGCCGATCTCCCGGAAGATCGGCTCGCCCGGCAACGGGATCTCCACCACGTTGCGGGTCTGCCTGAGCGGCACCAGCTCGGCGGGGATGATGGCCCAGCCCAGGCCCTCGCTGACCATCTGCAGGATGACCGCGGGTTCGTCCAGCTCCATGCCGCCTTCGACCCAGAGCCGGTGCCGGCGCAGGTAGCGGTCCACCAGCTGGCCGCCCATGGAGTGGCGGTTGTAGCGGATGAAGGGCAAGGCGGCCAGCGCGGCCTTGAGTTCGCGCGGGGCGCCCTTGGGGACGATGCCGACGAAGCGCTCGCGCATCAGGTGGACCCATTTGAGTTCAGGCGGGATGCCCAGGCGCGGCTTGATCAGGACGGCGATATCTAGCTCGCGGGCGTCCACCTGCGTGAGCAGCTGGGTGGACATGCCGGGGATGATGTTGACATGGGTCTTTGGAAATCCCTCGCGAAAGCGCTTCATCGCCTTGGGCAGCAGCGTGGCCTGCACCGTGGAGACCGCGCCGAGATCCAGCGGCGTGGTGTCGGAGGCGGACTGCGCGCGGCCTTTCATCGATGCATAGAGTTCGATGAAGCGCCGGGCTTCCGGCAGCAGCTTGCGGCCCTCCTCGCTGAGTGTGACGGATTTGCCGGCAYGGTCGAACAGGGTGCAGCCAAGGTCTTCCTCGAGCCGGCGGATCTGTGTGCTGACGGCCGACTGGGTCAGGCCCAGCCGCGCCCCGGCAGCGGAGAAGGAGGCCGTCTCCGCGGCGACGAGGAAGGTCTGGAAGTAGCGGATCATATATCTTAATTTTTGATGCTTAGCGCGTAAAACATTCGTTTCATATTACGAGTTCTGCTGATTACAATCAACGCACCAGCGCCGCCGCGGTTTTTCCTGCGCGCGGCTGAGTCCGACAATCCCTCCCCCAAGAGAGCCCTCCCATGAGCGCCACCCCGCTTTTCCACCTGGCTTTTCCCGTCAATGACCTGGAAGAGGCGCGCCGTTTCTACGGCGGCCTGCTCGGCTGCCCCGAAGGCCGCAGCTCCGACGCCTGGATCGATTTCAATTTCTACGGCCACCAGGTGGTGGCGCACCTGGCGCCCGAGGAATGCGGCCATCGCGCCACCAGCGCGGTGGATGGCGACGACGTGCCGGTACGGCACTTCGGCGCGATCCTGCCGATGGAAGAATGGGAAGCGCTGGCCGGCAGGCTGCGCGCGGCCAATACGCGCTTTGTGATCGAGCCGCATGTGCGCTTCAAGGGCCAGGTGGGCGAGCAGGCCACCATGTTCTTCCTCGACCCGTCGGGCAATGCCCTGGAGTTCAAGGCCTTCGGCGATCTGAGCCAGGTTTTTGCCAAGTAAGCACGCAGCCATTTTTCACGCCCCTCACTACGGATTCAAAGATGACCGATTTCGTGATCCAGCCCGCCGAGCAGGCGAGCGTCGCCGTGGCCGGCAGCAACGCCCGCTTTCCCATCCGCCGCGTGTTCTGCGTGGGCCGCAACTACGCGGCGCATGCGCGCGAGTTCGGCAATGACCCGGACCGCGATCCGCCCTTCTTCTTCACCAAGCCGGCCGATGCCGTGGTGCCGGCCGAAGGCACGGTGGCCTATCCCCCGCTGACCGAAAACCTCCACCACGAGATCGAGATGGTGGTGGCGATCGGCAAGGGCGGCGCCAACGTCACGCCCGAACAGGCGCTGGACCTGGTGTGGGGCTACGGCGTGGGCGTGGACATGACGCGCCGCGACCTGCAGGACGTGGCCAAGAAGATGAGCCGGCCGTGGGACTGGTCGAAGAGCTTCGATGCTTCCGGCCCGTGCGGCCCGCTGCACCCGGTGGCCGGCGTCGGGCATCCCGCCAAGGGACGCATCTGGCTGGCGGTCAATGGCGAGACCCGCCAGGACGGCGACCTGAACGAGCTGATCTGGCCGGTGGCCGACGTGATTGCCTATGTCTCGCAAAGTGTGACCCTGGCTCCCGGCGACCTGATCTTCACCGGTACGCCGGCCGGCGTGGGCGAACTGCGTCCTGGCGACTCGGTGACCGCGGGTATCGAAGGCATCGGCGAGATCGCGTTCACGGTCGGCAAGCGCTAGTACCGGACCACGGCAGGAACCAAGGCGGGCCCCGATACACAAGTGGGCCCGCCTTTGCTTTGTGGGCTTATACTTGCCCAACCTTGTACGACAACCTATAGACCAAGGTGGCACGCTGCCCGGCGAGGACAAGACAGGAGACAAAGCCCATGCGCGAAAACCGGATTCGAAAAATGTGGGCGGCCGACCAGGCCGTCGTCAATGGCTGGCTCTCCATTCCCAGCAGCTTCGCGGCCGAGACCATGGCCCACCAGGGCTGGGACTCCCTCACCGTCGACCTGCAGCACGGCGCGCTCGACTATCGCGATGCGCTGGCGCTGTTCACCGCCGTCTCGACCACCGACACCGTGCCCGTGGCGCGCGTGCCCTGGAACGAACCCGGCATCCTGATGAAGGTGCTGGATGCAGGCGCGTATGGCGTGATCTGCCCCATGATCAACACGCGCGAGGATGCGCAGCGCTTCGTGGCCGCCACGCACTACCCGCCGCAGGGGTCGCGCAGCTTCGGCCCCATCCGCGGGCTGCTCTACGGCGGCGCCGACTATCCGGAGCGCGCCAACGAGACCATCGTCACCTTCGCCATGATCGAAACCCGGCAAGGCCTGGACAACCTCGACGAGATCCTCTCCGTGCCGGGACTGGACGCGGTCTACATCGGCCCGTCCGACCTGTCGCTCGCGCTTGGCTGCCGGCCCACCTTCGACGATGTCGACCAGCCGGTGGCGGACGCGATCGCGCACGTGGTGGCGCGCGCCAAGGCGCACGGCGTGGTCGCCGGCATCCACAACGGCGCGCCGGAGGCGGCATTGCGCCGCATCGAGCAGGGCTTCCGCTTTGTCACGGTGGGCTCGGATGCCCGCCTGATGGCAGCCGGGGCCAGGCAGGTGGTGACGCAGATGCGGGCCGGCAAGGCGCCGGCAGGCGGCACGTCGCACGGCTATTGAGCAGAGCGCCGGCCGCTTGCGTCGGCTCGCACCGGCAACGGCGTGCCTCGCTCATTCCATACGTCTATTACGTCGAATACGTCGAATACGTCTAATACGTCTAATACGTCTCGAGATGAAGCCGCCCTTCCCGCTTCAGGTCGGCGCCCACCGTCTCCCATGACAGCCCGGCCTGCTGCGCGACGTCGCGCAGGGCCAGCACCACGCCTTCCTCCATGCTCTTGAGCCCGCACACGTAGAAATACGTGTTCGCGTCCGCCAGCAGCGCGGCCAGGTCGGCGGCGCGCTCCCGCATGGCGTCCTGCACATAGCGCTTGGGCTGGCCGGGCGTGCGCGAGAACACCATGTTGATGTCGATGAAATCCTTCGGCAGGTTCTGCAGCGGGCCGAAGTAAGGCAGTTCTTCGCGCGTGCGCGCGCCGAAGAACAGCATCAGCTTGCCGCCCTCGAACTTGCCCGACTTGCGCAGCCGGCGGCGCCATTCGGTCATCGCGCGCATCGGCGCGCTGCCCGTGCCCGTGCAGATCATGACGATATTCGAGCGCGGGTGGTTGGGCATCAGGAAGCTGCTGCCGAACGGCCCGATCACCTCCACCTTGTCGCCCACCTGCAGGTCGCACATATAGTTCGACGCCACGCCGCGCACCGGATTGCCCTGGTGGTCTTCGAGCACGCGCTTGATGGTCAGCGAGATATTGTTGTAGCCGGGCCGCTCGCCGTTGCGCGCGCTGGCCAGCGAATACTGGCGCGCGTGGTGCGCACGGCCGCTGGCATCCACGCCGGGCGGCACGATGCCGATGGACTGGCCTTCGAGCACCGGGAACGGCGCCGTGCCGAAGTCCAGCACGATGTGGTGCGTGTCGTAGTCGCGGCCCACCCCGGTGACGCGTACGTTCCCGGTCACGGTGGCCGTGACGGTCCTGGCGGCCTTGGCGCCATACAGGTTGGTGTAGGCATGCGCGGCCGACCACGGCGGCACGGTGGCGCCGAACTGCGCGCTGTCGAAGGCGTCTTCGCCGCTGGCGGCGGCGGGCAGCGACACGGCCACGGGTTCGGCCGGCATCTGCGCACCGGCGGCCACGCCGGCCGCGGACAATTGCTCGGGCGTGAGTTCGGCCGGCAGCTCGTCCCAGCCGAGTTGTTCGCCGACGCCGTAGGCCTTGGCGCGCGGCATGGTGCGCCAGTTGTCGATCGAGCCAGTGGGACACGGCGAGATGCAGGCCATGCAACCGTTGCACTTATCCGCATCGACCACATAGTTGCGCGAGTCGTGGGTGATGGCCGCAACCGGGCAGGTAGCCTCGCAGGTATTGCAGCGGATGCAGATCTCGGGGTCGATCAGGTGCTGCCTGATGACTTGGATGTCGGACATGTCCATGGCGATCTCCGGGTGATGCGACCCCTGTAGCCAGGGCCTTCCCCTTTCCTTTCGATGACAGGCGCCATGCGGGCGCCTGTCGTGGGTACCGCTCGTGCGCGCGGGCGATGCTTCGCTCAGTTGAAACGCACGTATTCGAAGTCCACCGGCTGGCGGTTGATGCCCATCACCGGCGGCGCGATCCAGTTGGCGAACTTGCCCGGTTCGACCACGCGGCCCATCAGGCTGGCCACGAAGAGCCGGTCGGCTTCGCTCGGCAGCCAGTGGTCCACGTTGGCCTTCCATTCCGCCTCGGAAATCACCCGGCCGTCCGGCGAGATCTTCACGCCCGAGAGCGCGCCGATATTGCGGTGGAACGCCTTGTGCGGCACCTTCAGGCGGAACGGGATCGCGGCCTTCTCGATGACCTTGTTCCAGCGCTCCACGCCGCCCACGCTGTCCTTGATGTAGTCGTCGCGCAGCACTTCGTTGAGCGCGTTGAGCATCGGCACTTCCTTCTCCACGAGCTGGCCGCCCACGGCCTGCAGCACCTTGTAGCTCTGGCCCTTGAGCACGTGGTCGTCGGTGCGCTTGCCTTCTTCGTAGCGGCCCTTGAGGCCGGTGCTGTAGAAGGTGGCGGCGTTGCTGGACTCGTCCGCGCCGAACAGGTCGATGGTGACGCTGTAGTGGAAGTTCAGGTAGCGCTGCAGCGTGGGCAGGTCGATCACGCCGGCCGCGCGCAGGCGGGCCGGGTCGTCGGTCTTCAGTTCGTTCATGACCTGGCAGGTGCGCTGGATCACGCGCGACACGCCGCTCTCGCCCACGAACATGTGGTGCGCTTCCTCGGTCAGCATGAACTTGGTGGTGCGTGCCAGCGGATCGAACGAGCTCTCCGCCAGCGCGCACAGCTGGAACTTGCCGTCGCGGTCGGTGAAGTAGGTGAACATGAAGAAGGACAGCCAGTCAGGCGTTTCCTCGTTGAACGCCTGCAGGATGCGCGGGTTGTCCTGCTGGCCGCTGCGGCGCTCCAGCAGTGCCTCGCCTTCCTCGCGGCCATCGCGGCCGAAGTACTTGTGCAGCAGGTAGACCATGGCCCACAGGTGGCGGCCTTCTTCCACGTTGACCTGGAACAGGTTGCGCAGGTCGTACATGCTCGGCGCGGTCAGGCCGAGATGGCGCTGCTGCTCCACCGAGGCGGGCTCGGTATCGCCCTGGGTGACGATGATGCGGCGCAGGTTGGCGCGGTATTCGCCGGGCACGTCCTGCCAGGCATCCTCGCCCTTGTGGTCGCCGAAATGGATCTTGCGGTTGGCCTCGGCGGGATTGAGGAAGATGCCCCAGCGGTAGTCCGGCATCTTCACGTGGCCGAAGTGGGCCCAGCCCTGCGGGTCCACGCTGATGGCCGTGCGCAGGTAGATGTCGAAATTCTGCGAGCCGTCCGGGCCCATGTCGTTCCACCAGCTCAGGTAGTTCGGCTGCCATTGCTCCAGCGCGCGCTGCAGGGTGCGGTCTTCGCTGAGGTTGACGTTGTTGGGGATCTTTTCGCTGTAGTTGATGCCGGACATCATGGTCTCCGTGGCTGGCTGTGCATTGGCATTGGTGGAGCAGGGGCGGTGTCGGTCGCGGCGCCCCCACCGGGAAACGCGCCGCGACGCGGGGGCGTGAGGTCTAGACGCGGTTCCAGTCGAATGCCGCCTTGTCGCCCTTGCCGTAGACCTTGAGCGCACCCTTCTCGCCGACAGCGTTGGGGCGCTGGAAGATCCAGTTCTGCCAGGCAGTCAGCCGGCCGAAGATGCGGGTGAACATGTTCTCCGGGCCGTTGAAGCGCAGGTTGGCTTCCATGCCGGTGAGCGCGTCGGGCGACATGGCCGCGCGCTCTTCCAGCGCGATGCGCACTTCATCGGTCCAGTCGATGTCGTCCGGGTTGGCAGTGACCAGGCCCAGCGCATGGGCGGCGTCGGCGTCGAGCGCCTGGCCGGCGCGGGCGCGCACCGCTTCCAGCGCGGGCTGCTCGTCGTAGAAGCGGCGGCCCAGGCGGCTCTGGCCCGTCACCATCGGGTAGAGCCCGAAGTTGGTCTCGGCCACGGTGATCTTCGGCGCGCGGGCTTCATCGTCCGGCAGCGCGAGGTGGTAGCTGCGGTCGCAGGCCAGCGCAAGCTCGAGGAAGGTGCCGGCAAAGCACGAGCCCGGCTCGATCAGCGCGAACAGGCTGCGCGACGACACGTCCAGGCGCGACAGCGTGCGGCGCAGCAGGCCGATGGTCTCGCGCACCAGCCAGTGGTCTTTGTGCGCCAGCAGCGTGGCGTCCATCGCCAGCACGTTGGCGGCCTCGCCTTCGGTCTTGATCAGCCAGGTGCCGATGTCGAGCTCGTTGGTGCGCATCGACAGGA